>NZ_JBEYVJ010000018.1:0-53010 GCF_040643935.1 Kitasatospora sp. NPDC047058
GAGGACGCCCGGGCCGGCCGCTGGTCCGGCTCCGGCAAGACCGAGTGCGGCATCCACCTCTGACCCGCCCCGACCACCCTTCCGATCTCCAGGAGACCCCGTGACGACCACCACCCCGGCCGCCGGCGGAGCCGCAGAGGCGGCCCCCGCGGCCGCCCCCTGCGAGCGCGGCGCCACCGTGTGGCTGACCGGGCTGCCGAGCGCCGGCAAGACCACGCTCGCCTTCGCCCTGGCCGAGCGGCTGCGCGCCGAGGGCCACAAGGTCGAGGTCCTGGACGGCGACGAGATCCGCGAGTTCCTCTCCAAGGGCCTCGGCTTCACCCGCGAGGACCGGCACACCAACGTCACCCGGATCGGCTTCGTCGCCGAGAAGCTCGCCGCCAACGGCGTCAAGGTGCTCGCCCCGGTGATCGCCCCCTACGCGGACTCCCGCGCCGCCGTGCGCGAGCGGCACGACGCCCGCGGCACCGGGTTCCTGGAGATCCACGTCGCCACCCCCGTCGAGCTCTGCGCCGAGCGCGACGTCAAGGGCCTCTACGCCAAGCAGGCGGCCGGTCAACTCTCCGGCCTGACCGGCGTCGACGACCCGTACGAGGCCCCCGCCGACCCGGAGCTGCGCCTGCAGACCCAGGGCCGCGAGGTGGCCGAGAGCGCCGCCGAACTGCACGCCTTCCTGACCGAGAGGGGCCTCGCGTGACCACCGCGACCGACAACCTGGTCGACACCGACGACCCCGGCCAGAACCCGGGGGGACCCTTCGCGCTGTCCCACCTGGACGCGCTGGAGGCCGAGTCGGTGCACATCTTCCGCGAGGTCGCGGGGGAGTTCGAGCGCCCGGTGATCCTGTTCTCCGGCGGCAAGGACTCCATCGTCATGCTGCACCTGGCGCTGAAGGCCTTCGCCCCGGCGCCGGTCCCGTTCTCGCTGCTGCACGTCGACACCGGCCACAACTTCCCCGAGGTCATCGCCTACCGCGACCGCGTCGTGGCCGAGCACAACCTGCGCCTGCACGTCGCCCACGTCCAGGACTTCATCGACGACGGCCGGCTGCGCGAGCGCCCCGACGGCACCCGCAACCCGCTGCAGACCGTCCCGCTGCTGGACGCCATCGAGACCAACCGCTTCGACGCCGTCTTCGGCGGCGGCCGCCGCGACGAGGAGAAGGCCCGCGCCAAGGAGCGCGTCTTCTCCCTGCGCGACGAGTTCGGCGCCTGGGACCCGCGCCGCCAGCGCCCCGAGCTGTGGTCGCTGTACAACGGCCGGCACGCCGTCGGCGAGCACGTGCGCGTCTTCCCGCTCTCCAACTGGACCGAGCTGGACGTCTGGCAGTACATCGAGCGCGAGGGCATCGAGCTCCCCGGGATCTACTACGCGCACGAGCGCGACGTCTTCTCCCGCAACGGCATGTGGCTGACCGCCGGCGAGTGGGGCGGCCCCAAGGACAACGAGCCGGTCCAGCGCCGCCTGATCCGCTACCGCACGGTCGGCGACATGTCCTGCACCGGTGCCGTCGACTCCGACGCCACCGACATCCGGGCCGTCATCGCCGAGATCGCCGCCAGCCGCCTCACCGAGCGCGGCGCCACCCGCGCCGACGACAAGCTCTCCGAGGCCGCGATGGAAGACCGCAAGCGCGAGGGATACTTCTAAATGAGCACCACCACCGAGACCAGCGCCACCTCCCTGCTGCGCTTCGCCACCGCCGGCTCCGTCGACGACGGCAAGTCCACCCTGGTCGGCCGCCTGCTGCACGACTCCAAGTCCGTGCTGGCCGACCAGCTGGAGGCCGTCGAGCACGCCTCCCGCAGCCGCGGCCAGGACGCGCCCGACCTCGCGCTGCTCACCGACGGCCTGCGCGCCGAGCGCGAGCAGGGCATCACCATCGACGTCGCGTACCGCTACTTCGCCACCCCGCGGCGGCGGTTCATCCTCGCCGACACCCCCGGGCACGTGCAGTACACCCGGAACATGGTCACCGGCGCCTCCACCGCCGAGCTCGCCGTCGTCCTGGTCGACGCCCGCAACGGCGTGGTCGAGCAGACCCGCCGGCACGCCGCGGTCGCCGCACTGCTGCGCGTCCCGCACGTGGTGCTGGCCGTCAACAAGATGGACCTGGTCGACTACGCCGAGCCCGTCTTCGCCGCCATCGCCGAGGAGTTCACCGCCTACGCCGCCTCACTCGGCGTGGGCGACGTGGTGGCCGTCCCGATCTCCGCGCTGGCCGGCGACAACGTCGTCGAGCCGTCCGCGCACATGGACTGGTACGGCGGCCCCACCCTGCTGGAGCACCTGGAGACGGTGCCGGTCGGCAGCGACCCGAGCGCCGAGCCGACCCGCTTCCCGGTCCAGTACGTGATCCGCCCGCAGACCGAGGAGCACCCCGACTACCGCGGCTACGCCGGCCAGCTGGCCTCCGGCGTACTGCGGGTCGGCGACCCCGTCACGGTGCTGCCCTCCGGCCACACCAGCACCGTCGCCGGCATCGACGCACTCGGCCGGGAGACGGACATCGCCTGGGCCCCCCAGTCCGTCACCGTCCGCCTCGCCGACGACATCGACATCTCCCGCGGCGACCTGATCGCGGCCGGCCCGGCCCCGGCGCCCACCAAGGACATCGAGGCCACCGTCAGCCACCTCAACGAGCGCCCGCTGCGCGCCGGCGACAAGGTGCTGCTCAAGCACACCACCCGCACCGTGCGCGCGCTGGTCAAGGAGATCTCCTACCGGATCGACATCACCGCGCCGGTCGGCGGGGGCGGCCTCGTCCAGCGCCCCGCCCCCGAGGGCCTGGCCGTCAACGACATCGGCCACGTGGTGCTGCGCACCGCCGAGCCGCTGGCGCTCGACGCCTACACCGACAACCGCCGGACCGGCTCGTTCCTGCTGATCGACCCGGCCGACGGCACCACCCTCACCGCCGGCATGGCGGGCGAGGCCTTCGACACCGTACGCACCACCGACGCTTCCGCAGAGGAGGACTGGGTCTGATGCCCAGCGAGGCGTTCTCGGGCATGGACAAGGAAGGCGGCCGCATCGGCAGCGGCGCCCTCGGTAGCGGCCAGGGCGGCCTGACCCGATGTGGAGGCTGACAGGAGCACCGTCTCCTGTCACCGGGCCGTCCCTCCCCCGACAGCCCGGCCTGCCCGGCAGTCCGATGCCGCGAGCACCACTTCCGCACTTCCTTCCCATGAACAGGACGACTCCATGGCGGTCAACCCCGGGTTCCCCCATACCTCCGAGCGCCCCGACGGCGGCCGGATCAGACGCGCGGCCGCCGCGGCCGCCGCCGTGATCACCGCCGCCGGGCTGCTCTCGGCCTGCGGCTACGGCTCGAAGGCCAACGACAGCGCCCCGGCCGCTCCGGCCGGCGGCACGGCCGCGGGCTCCTCCGGCGCCTCCGGCGCGAAGCTCTCCGCCGACACGGTCAGGATCGGCTACTTCGCCAACCTGACCCACGGCACCCCGCTGGTCGGGCTCCAGGAGGGCATCTTCCAGAAGGAGCTGGGCGCCACCCAGGTCAAGACCCAGGTCTTCAACGCGGGCCCGGCCGAGATCGAGGCGCTGAACGCGGGCTCCATCGACATCGGCTGGATCGGTCCCTCCCCCGCGATCAACGGCTACACCAAGTCCGAGGGCAAGTCGCTGAAGATCATCGGCGGTTCGGCCTCCGGCGGCGTCAAGCTGGTGGTCAACCCGGACAAGGTCGCCTCGCTGGACGACCTCAAGGGCAAGAAGATCGCCACCCCGCAGCTGGGCAACACCCAGGACGTGGCGCTGCTCAACTACCTGGCGGGCAAGGGCTACAAGGTCGACGCCCAGTCCGGCGCCGGCGACGTGAGCGTGGTCCGCACGGACAACAAGGTCACCCCGGACGCCTACAAGCAGGGTTCCGTCGACGGCGCCTGGGTGCCCGAGCCGACCGCCTCCAAGCTGGTCACCCTCGGCGCGAAGGTCCTGCTCAACGAGAAGGACCTCTGGCCGGACAAGAAGTTCGTGATCACCAACATCATCGTCTCGCAGAAGTTCCTCAAGGAGCACCCGGACGTGGTGGAGGCCGTGCTGCGCGGCTCGGTGAACACCAACGCCTTCATCAAGGCCAACCCGGACAAGGCCAAGGCCGACGCCAACGAGGCCATCAAGAAGGAGGCCGGCAACGCGCTGGAGCCGGCCGTCCTCGACCCGGCCTGGCAGGACATCGACTTCCTGGACGACCCGCTGGCCACCACCCTGCAGGCCGAGGCCGACCACGCCGTCACCGCGGGTCTGCTCAAGAAGCCGAACCTCAACGGCATCTACGACCTGACCCTGCTCGACAAGGTGCTCGCGGCCCAGGGCCAGGGCGCCGTGGCGGACGCCGGACTCGGCACCAAGTAGCGCCCGGCAGCCACCCCGCAGCGCCCCCAGGCTCCGCGGTCCGGATCCCCGCCCGCCCCGTCGATGCCCCCAGCACAGGACGGGCGGGGCCGGACCCCGGCTCCCACGTCGCTCTCATCCCTCCTCGCCCACCGACGGGCGGGAGGGGCCCATGACCGCCTTCCCGGCCCCGGCCGGGAAGTGCCCCCAGAAGCAGGAGGTGCCCGATGACGCCGGCACTGACCACCTCGGCGGACGCCACCGGTGCCGCCGCCGACGGCACCGCGCCCGCCGTCCGGATCTCGCACGTGCACAAGTCCTTCGGCCGCCCCGGCGCGCAGACGCACGTCCTGGACGACATCACCCTCGACGTCGCGCCCGGCGAGTTCGTCACGCTGCTCGGCGCCTCGGGCTGCGGCAAGTCCACCCTGCTCAACCTGGTCGCCGACCTCGACAAGCCCACCCGCGGCACGATCGAGGTGACCGGCGGCCGCCCCGCGCTGATGTTCCAGGAGCACGCGCTGTTCCCCTGGCTCACCGCCGGCAAGAACATCGAACTCGCCCTCAAGCTCGCCGGCGTCCCCCGCCCCGAGCGCACCGCCGAAGCCGAGCGGCTGCTCGAACTGGTCCGCCTCCGGGGCTCGTACGGCAAGCGCGTGCACGAGCTGTCCGGCGGCATGCGCCAGCGCGTCGCGATGGCCCGCGCGCTCGCCCAGGGCGGCTCGGTGCTGCTCATGGACGAGCCGTTCGCCGCCCTCGACGCCATCACCCGGGACGTCCTGCACGACGAGATCACCCGGATCTGGGCCGAGCGCAAGCTCTCCGTCCTGTTCGTCACGCACAACGTGCGCGAGGCCGTCCGGCTCGCCCAGCGCGTCGTGCTGCTCTCCTCCCGCCCCGGCCGGGTCGCCCGCGAGTGGCGGATCGACCTGCCGCAGCCGCGCCGGATCGAGTCCGCCGGCGTCGCCGACCTGTCCATCGAGATCACCGAAGAACTGCGTGGGGAGATCCGTCGCCATGGCCAGCACTGACACCGCCCCGATCCTGGACAAGGCGCCCGCCTCCGACACCGCCGACGTCGGCGCCGGGCTGGACGCCCTGGACTCGGTCGCCGCACAGCGCAGTTCGCTCGGCGAGACGCTCCGTCAGAAGGCGCTGCCGCCGCTGCTCGGCGTCGTCCTGGTGCTCGCCCTCTGGCAGGGCGCCTACAGCCTGCACCTCACCAGCGCGTACAAGCTGCCCAGCCCCGCCGACGTCTGGAACGCCGCCGGCGACCTCTGGACGGCCGGCACGCTGTTCTCGATCATCTGGACCAGCGTCTGGCGCGGCCTCTCCGGCTTCCTGGTCGCGCTCGCCATCGGCACCCCGATCGGCCTGCTGGTCGCCCGGGTCAAGCCGGTGCGGGCCGCACTCGGCCCCGTCCTGTCCGGCCTCCAGTCGCTGCCCTCGGTCGCCTGGGTCCCGGCCGCGGTCATCTGGCTCGGCATCAACGACTCGATGATGTACGCGGTCATCCTGCTCGGCGCCGTCCCCTCCATCGCCAACGGCCTGGTGGCCGGCATCGACCAGGTGCCGCCGCTGTTCCTGCGGGCCGGGCGCACCATCGGCGCCACCGGCCTCGCCGGCGCCCGGCACATCCTGCTGCCGGCCGCGCTGCCCGGCTACCTGGCCGGCCTCAAGCAGGGCTGGGCGTTCTCCTGGCGCTCCCTGATGGCCGCCGAACTGGTCGCCTCCTCCCCCGACCTGGGCCTCGGCCTCGGCCGGTACCTGGAGAACCAGCGCGAGTTCTCCGACATGGCGGGCGTGCTGCTCGGCATCATCCTCATCCTCTTCGTCGGCATCGCCATCGAGCTGCTGGTGTTCACCCCGGTCGAGCGCCGGGTGCTGCGCAACCGCGGCCTGCTGGCCACCGTCAAGTAAGGCGCCCCCCATGCACGAAGGCCGGCCGTCCGCCGCCCCCGCCACCCCGGTGGCGGCGGGCGGCCCCGCCCTGCTGCTGATCGCCCACGGCAGCCGCGACCCCCGGCACGCCGCGACCGTCGCCGCACTGGTCGAGGAGGCCCGGGCGCTGCGCCCCGGACTGGAGGTCGCCACCGCCTACCTGGACCACTGCGCGCCGCGGATCCCGCAGGTCGTCTCCCGGCTCGACGCGGCCGTGGCCGTCCCGCTGCTGCTCAACCGGGCCTTCCACGCCAAGCACGACATCCCCGCGGCCCTGCGCGCCGCGGGCGGCGACCTGCCGGTCGCGGACGTGCTCGGGCCCTCCCCGCTGCTGCTCGACGCCCTCGACCGGCGGCTGGCCGAGGCCGCGCCCGAGCTCGGCTCCCCCGCCGTGCGGGCCCGCACCGGCGTCGTCCTGGCCGCCGCCGGCTCCTCCGACCCGGCCGCCGACGCCGCGACCCGGGCCGTCGCCGCCGAGTGGCGCCGCACCCGCGGCTGGGCCGCGGTCGAGGTCGCCTACGCCTCCGCCGCCGGCCCGCGCGTCCCCGACGCCGTCGCGGCCCTGCGCGCCGCCGGCGCCGACCGCATCGCCGTCGCCCCCTACCTGCTCGCCCCCGGCCGCCTCCCCGACCGCATCGCCGAGGCCGCCGCCGGCGCCGACCTGCTCGCCGACGTCCTCGGCCCGGCCCCGGAACTCGCCGCCCTGCTGCTGGAGCGCTACGACGCGGCGCGGTCCGCGGCGGCGCGGACCGTCACGGCGCTCACCGCCTGAGGCCGGAGCCCCGCGGGCCGCTCAGGCGTGGTCCAGGATGCTGTACTCGCTGAGATCGGGGGCGTGGCGGGCCACGGTCCGGTAGTCCGCGTCGTCGTGAAGAACGGTGAGCCCGTGGTGGGCGGCCGTCGCCGCGATCATGAGATCGACCGCGGAGGCGCTCCGGTGCTGACCGGCCAGGGCCATCCGCCGCTGCACCGTGTCGATCCACCGCCCCGCGCTCTTGGGCGGCGAGACATCGGGGTAGAGCTCGGCGAACATCTCGGAGATCTCGTCATACTCCCGGCCGTCGCGCGCGCTGTAGAGGAACTCGGCGCGCTGCGGATAGCACGACGCGATCGACCCCGCGTCGATCGCGTCGTACCAGGCGCTCTGCAACTTCGGATCGCGAAGCAGCCGGACCAGCGCGGAGGTGTCGAGCAGATAGATCACCGGGCGTCCTTCTCCGACCGGTGCATCCGCTCGGCGTGCTCGACGGCCCCCCAGCGCTGCGCCCGCTCGAAGTGGCGGCTAATCCGGGCGGCCCGTTCCTGCTGCTCGGCATAGAAGCGCAGGGCCAGGTTGACGGCCTCCTTCTTGGTCCTCACACCGGCCAGTGCCATCGCACGCGCCAGCGTCTCCTCATCGATGTCGATCTGCGTAACGGTCATCCGGCGCCTCCGTCGATCGATGTTGGTGATGTACATAGCAGCGTATCCGACCAACATGAGCCGACGCCCGGGAGCGGGTTTGTGATCGGCGGCTCGCGCCGGTCGCCGTCGGCCTGTTCACCCGGTATGCAGTGCCCGGCCGGGGGTGCCCCCGAACGGCGGACGGCCCGGCTCCCCACCTGCGGGGAACCGGGCCGTCCGTTCGTCACGGGCCGTCAGTCGGCCTTGCGGCGCTGGCGGCCGGTGCCGTAGTTGGAGCCGGACTTGGAGCCCGAGCCGGGCTGGGGCCGGCCGGAGGAACGGCCGATGAAGCCGGCCGCCTGGCGGCGCCCGCCGCTCTCGCCGCCACCGGCGCCGAGACGCTGCTTGGGGCGGGGGCGGCGCGGGTTGCCGTTCATGTCGACGTCGGTGGGCAGCCCGGAGCGCTTGCCGGGGCGGCGGCGCGAGGAGGAGCCGGCGGGCTTGGCGTCGCTCCTGGCCTCGGCGGCCGGGGCCGCCACCGGCACGGCGAGCGTGACGGGCACGCCGCTGGGGGTGCGGGCGCCGGTGATCCGGGCCAGCTCGGCGTCGCCCGGGCGGATCTTGGTGGTGGTCGGGCGGATGCCGGCCACCGTCATCAGCCGGTTGACCTCGCGTCGCTGCTCGGGCAGGACCAGGGTGACCACGGTGCCGGACTCGCCGGCCCGGGCGGTGCGGCCGCCGCGGTGCAGGTAGTCCTTGTGGTCGATCGGCGGGTCGACGTTGACGACCAGGTCGAGGCCGTCGATGTGGATGCCGCGGGCGGCGACGTTGGTGGCGATCAGCGCGGTCACGTGGCCGTCGCGGAACTGGTCGAGCACCCGGTTGCGCTGCGGCTGGGACTTGCCGCCGTGCAGCGCGGCCGCCTTCACGCCGTTGGCGAGCAGCTGCTTGGCGAGGCGGTCGGCACCGTGCTTGGTGTGCACGAACATGATCAGCCGGCCGTCGCGGGAGGCGATGTGCGCGGTGGCGGACGCCTTGTCGGCGGGCTCCAGCTGGAGCAGGTGGTGGTCCATGGTGGTGACCGCGCCGGCCGAGGGGTCGACCGAGTGGGTCACCGGGTCGGACAGGAAGCGCTTGACCAGCCGGTCGACGTTGCGGTCCAGGGTGGCGGAGAACAGCATCCGCTGCCCGCCCTCGGCGACCTGCTCCAGCAGCTTGGTGACCTGCGGCAGGAAGCCCATGTCGGCCATCTGGTCGGCCTCGTCCAGGACGGTGACGGCCACGTCCGAGAGCACGACGTCGCCCCGGTTGATCAGGTCGTCCAGTCGGCCCGGGGTGGCCACCAGCACCTCGGCCCCACGGCGCACCGCGTTGGCCTGCCGGGTGATGGACATGCCGCCGACGACGGTGGCGATCCGCAGGTTGACGGCGGTCGCGTAGGGCGTGAGCGCCTCGGTGACCTGCTGGGCCAGCTCGCGGGTGGGCGTCAGGATGAGCGCCAGCGGGTGCCGGGAGTCGGCGCGCTTGCCGGCGGTGCGGGCGAGCACCGACAGGCCGAAGGCGAGCGTCTTGCCGGAGCCGGTGCGGCCGCGGCCGAGCACGTCGCGGCCGGCGATGGAGTCCGGCAGGGTGGCGGCCTGGATCGGGAACGGCTCGGTGACGCCCTCGCGGGTGAGCGCGCTCAGGATGCCCTTGGGCAGCTCCAGCTCGGCGAAGCTGGCCGCCGGGGGCCGGGCCGGGGTGCCCTCGACGACGGTGAAGTCGGCGGGCGCCTGGGTCGCGGCGCGCGGGGCGTTGCGGCGCTGGCCGCGGGGGCCGTCGGTACGGGCGCCACCGGTGGAACGGGCGGCGCCGCCGTTGCGGCTGCGGGGCTTGCGGGTGCGGTCACCGTCGCGCGGCGAGCGGGCAGGGGTGGTCACGGAGTCTCCGTCCGGTGGGAGGCACAGCCCGTGCGGGGCTGGTCGGCCGTAGGGAAGGAGTTCGCCGCCCCGGCCGTTCGGCGGCATGGGCGAGGGCCCGCACCGTGCGGTACGGGCCCTCGCTACGCGAGATCGCGAGTCAGCTGGAGGCTGACGTCAGATGACGCGGATGTTCTCGGCCTGCGGGCCCTTCTGGCCCTGGGTGACGTCGAACTCGACCTTCTGGCCCTCGATGAGCTCACGGAAGCCCTGAGCGCTGATGTTCGAGTAGTGGGCGAACACGTCAGCGCCGCCACCGTCCTGCTCGATGAAGCCGAAGCCCTTTTCGCTGTTGAACCACTTCACGGTGCCGGTAGCCATAACCGTCTCCTCATAAAACTGGGGCATCAGGGCCCACACGTCGTGGACCCCAAGTAGCCGCGATCCCCATCCGGAGACTGAAACACCGGACAAAACAAATGCGCCTGTTGAGTGGAACCAGCAGGCGCACACAAACGTTCATGGGAACCAAAACTGCAACTGCTTCGACTGTAGCACGGCGGCACCCCGACTGACCGGGGACTTTTTGCCCAGCACGTCACGTTTGGCGCCGCATGCCGAAGGGCAGACGGACGGCGCCCGCCGGAGCGGACGCCGCCTGCCTGCCGTGGAACGGGGACGGTCAGTGCCGTCCGGCCGGCTCCGGCACGCCGTGCGAGCCGGCCACCGGGGCCGGGCCGTCGCTGTGGCCGGCGGTGTCCCCGTGACCGGGCCACCAGGCGGCACGGCCGACCAGCGCGGTGAGCGCCGGGGTGAAGAACATCGCCATCACGAAGGCCGCCAGGAAGATGCCGAAGGCCATCGCGAAGCCGAACTCCAGCATGAAGATGTTGCCCGCGAGCATGAAGGTCGCGAACGACACCGCCAGGATGAAGCCGGCCGCGGCGACGGTCGGACCGCCGTGGCGCACGGCCTCGCGGGCCGCCTCACGCGGGTTGCGGCCCGCGCGGGCCTCCTCGCGCAGACGGGCGATGATCAGGATGTTGTAGTCGGTGCCGATCGCCACCACGAAGAGGTAGATGAGGATCGGCAGCATGAACATCATGCCGTGCTCGCCCTTGATGTTCTGGAACAGCAGGGTCGAGGAGCCGAGGGTGGCGCTGAAGCCGAGGCCGACCGAGGCCATCAGGTACCAGGGGGCGACCACGCTGCGCAGCTGGAGGCCCAGGATGAGCAGGATCAGCAGACCTGCGACCGGGAACACCAGCTTGTAGTCGTGGCTCATCGCCAGGTTGATGTCCTTGTAGATCGCGGTCAGACCGCCGACCTTGGCCTCGGTACCGGCCGGCGCCTGCGCGTGGGCGACCTCGCGCAGCTCGGTGACGGTGTCGATGGCGTCGTTGCTGGACGGCTCGTTCTTGAGCAGGACGGTGAAGTCGGCGGTCGAGCCGTCCTGGCTGACCTGCGGCTTCGGCGCCGCGCTGGCCACGCCGGGGACGGCGCCGAGCTTGGCGACGAAACCGTCGAACTTGCCCTCGTCGAGCTTGCCGCCGCCGGTGGCGGACAGGTAGACGTGCGTCGGGTCGGCGGCGCCCGCGGAGAAGCCGTTGACCAGCCTGTCCTGGACGACCATCGACTCCTTGTCCTTGGGCATGGAGCTGCCCGCGAGGTCGAAGGTGCCGTTGTAGCCGAGCGCGCCGGCGGTCAGGGCGACCAGCACACCGCCGGAGGCGATGGCGACCATGGCGGGGCGCTTCTGGACCATGCGGCCGAGCGCGCCGAAGCGGGCGTTGTCGGGCTCCCTCATCCACTTCTTGCCGGGCCAGAAGACGCCGCGCGCCGGGATGACCGCGAGGACGGCCGGGGCCAGGGTGACCGAGGCGAACGCCGTGACGACGACCGCGATGGCCAGCGCCGGGCCGAGCGCCTTGAACATGCCGAGGCTGGAGAGGATCAGCGCCGCGAAGGCGACGGTGACCGCGCCGGCGGCGGAGGCGATCGCCTCGCCGACCCGGCCGACCGCGTTGGCCACGGCCTCCTTGCGGTCGTCACCCGCGCGCAGCCGCTCGCGGTAGCGGAACGCCAGGAAGAGGAAGTAGTCGGTGCCGACACCGAGCACGACGACGATCAGGATGGCCGACAGGATCGGCGTGCTCTCCAGGTCGAAGGCCTTGGTGGCGTAGGCGATCAGGCCGTTGGACGTCGGCATGGCGACGACCAGCGAGAGCAGGACCGGCAGGAGGCCGGCGAGGACGCTCCTGAAGATGATGCCGACGATGATCGCGACCAGCAGCACGCTGCTGAGCGCGATGATGGCGTCGGCCGCGCCGGAGGCCTCCTTCTGGTCCAGCGCCTGGGCGGCGGCGCCACCGAGCTGGAACTTCAGGTCGGTGCCCGAGGTGAGCGCCTTGCCCTCCTCGCGGAGGTGCTTGGCGGTCTCGCCGAAGGCGTCGGACTGCTGGGTCGTCTTGTCGATGGCGATCGGCGCCAGCGCGTACTTGCCGTCCTTGGACGTCGTCTGCTCGCCAACCGGAATGATCTTCTCGACGTGCTCGATCTTCTTGTCCGTGAGGCCCTGGACGATCTTGGCCATCGCGGTCTTGTCGGCGTCGCTCATCGGCGCGCCGTCGTTGCGCTCGAACAGGGCGAGCGCCGAGGGCGTGAAGCTGGCCGGGAAGGCCTTCTCCTGGACCTGCGCGGCCTGGATCGACTCGTAGTGCTTGGGAAGGAAGGCGGCCTCGTCGGTCTGCGCGGCGATCTTCGGCGCGCTCGCGGCGATCGCGATCATCGCGACGACCCACGCCGCGATCACCCACCAGGCGCGGCGGACGACGAAGTGTCCTAGTCGGTGGAACATGCTCGTGATGCCTCCTGGGCATGGTTCACCGCAGCCCTTGGGGGACGGGACATCGGGCGACGGAGGACCGGCAGGGCATGGCGAAGAAGCCCGCCCCTAGCCGGTCGGCAGGTAAGTGTTCAGAGGACATCATCCTACGAGAACTTGCTAGCCGACCGGCAAGCAGCCCCCGTGATCGAACCCCCTCCAAGGGACACCGCGAGGTGGCCCCGCACCATCTTGACCCGCCGACAGGCCGATTGACCTCGTGCTCCGGGTGGAGACCGCTCCCCCTCAGGGTGGAGTTCGCACCCGCCGCAGGGAGGAGAAATCAGGGTTCCCCGGTAGGGAAAACCCCACCCCCGCCCCCGAGGAAGACCCCCGGGGCAACTCCCCCGCCAGCCGGATACCCCGTCAACCTGCCGTTTTCTACTGTCGGTTGGGACGCCGGGCACGCGACCGGCACCCGGCGCCGGCGGCCGGCCGCCGCCCGCTCCCGCACCTCCCACCGCCACCTCTCACCCGGCGACGACCGCCGCTCTCCCAGGGGGACATCCGTGAAGACCAAGCTCGGCACCGCTGCCGCCATGGGCGCCTGGAGCGCCCGGCACAGAAAGACCGCCGTCTTCGGCTGGCTGGTCTTCGTCGTCCTCGCCGCCTTCCTCGGCGGCCTGCACGGCAGCACCGAGGTCAAACCGTCCGAGGCGATGCCCGGCCAGGTCTCCCGGGCGGCCCGGATCCTGGACGACGCCGGGCTGAAGACCCCCTCCAGCGAGACCGTCCTGGTCCAGAGCGCCACGCTCGCCGCCGACGCCCCGGCCTTCCGGGCCGCCGTCGACCAGGTGATCGCCGGCGTCAACGCCACCGGCAAGGCCACCGACGTCCGCTCCCCCTACGACACCAGGGCGGTCTCGGCGGACGGCCACTCCGCCCTGGTCCTGCTGAACGTCAAGGGCGACGACAAGGAGGCGCTGGAGAACGTCCCCGCCGTACTGGACGCGGTCGCCGCCGTGCAGCAGCGGCACCCCGAGCTGACCGTGGTCGAGCTCGGCGACGCCAGCTCCGGCAAGTGGATCGAGGACCAGTTCTCGGACGACTTCACCCGCGCCGAGTGGACCGCCGTCCCGCTCGCCCTCGGCATCCTGCTGGTCGCCTTCGGCGCACTGGTCGCCGCGGTCCTCCCGGTGGTGCTCGCCGTCACCGCCTTCGTCGCGGCCGGCGGACTGGTCGCGCTCAGCAGCGGCTTCCTGCACACCAGCAACAGCGCGAGCTCGGTGATGCTGCTGGTCGGCCTCGCCGTCGGCGTCGACTACTGCCTCTTCTACCTGCGCCGCGAGCGCGAGGAGCGGGCCGCCGGGCACGACGCGGACACCGCGCTGCGGATCGCCGCCGCCACCAGCGGCCGGGCCGTGCTGGTCTCCGGCGTCACCGTGGTGGTCGCCATGGCCGGCATGTTCCTCACCGGCATCGCCGAGTTCCAGGCGATGTCCTACGCCACCATCGTCGTCGTGATCACCGCCGTGCTCGGCTCGCTCACCGTGCTGCCCGCGCTGCTGTCGATGCTCGGCGACAAGGTCGGGAAGGGCCGCGTCCCGTTCCTGGCCCGGCGCCGCCGCCCCGACGCCGCCGCCACCGGCGGCCGGGTCTGGAACGCCGTCCTCACCCCGGTGCTGCGCCGCCCGCTCGCCGCCACCGTGCTCGCCGGCGCCCTGCTGGTCGGGCTGGCCGCGCCGCTGGTCACCATGCACACCGCCAACCTGACCTTCCGGCAGCAGCTGCCGGAGGGCAACCGGCTGGTCGCCGTCTCGCAGAAGATCGAGGCGGCCTTCCCCGGCAGCCCCGCCCCGGCCAGCGTGGTGATCAAGGCCGTCGACATCGACTCCCCGGCGATGACCGCCGCCATCGCCGACCTCAAGGCGAGGGCGCTGGCCAGCGGCCGGATGCACGGACCGGTGGACGTCACCGTCCACCCGGACAAGAACGTCGCCACCGTCGACATCCCGCTCAACGGCACCGGCAACGACTCCGTCAGCAACGACGCGCTCAGGACCCTGCGCACCGAGCTCGTCCCGGCCACCGTGCTCAAGGTGCCCGGCACCGAGGCCCCGGTCACCGGGCGCACCGCCGGGTCGTACGACTTCAACCAGAAGATGACCGGCTCGATGCCGCTGGTCTTCGGCTTCGTGGTGGCCTTCGCCTTCGTGCTGATGCTCACGTCGTTCCGCTCGCTGGCCGTCGCCGCCACCGCCGTGGTGCTCAACCTGCTCTCGGTCGGCGCCGCGTACGGGGTGCTGACGCTGGTCTTCCAGCACGGCGTGGGCGCCTCGCTGCTGGGCACCGCCGGGGTCGGCGCGGTCGAGTCCTGGGTGCCGCTCTTCCTCTTCGTGATCCTCTTCGGCCTCTCGATGGACTACCACGTCTTCGTGGTCTCCCGGATCAAGGAGGGCCGGGACCGGGGCCTGCCGACCCGGGCCGCCATCGCGCACGGCATCCGCTCCACGGCCGGGGTGGTCACCAGCGCCGCGGTGATCATGGTGGCGGTGTTCGCGGTCTTCGGCACCCTCTCGATGCAGGCGATGAAGCAGATGGGCGTCGGCCTCGCGGTCGCGGTGCTGATCGACGCGACGGTCATCCGCGCGGTGCTGCTGCCCTCGGTGATGACCCTGCTCGGTGAGCGCAACTGGTACCTGCCGTCCTGGCTGCGCTGGCTGCCCGACCTCTCGCACGGCGAGTCCTTCCCGCCGGCCGCCGCCCCCGGCCCGGTGGCCGCCCTTGCCCCGGCCCCGGCCCCCGACGGCGCCCGGCACCGCCGGATCGGGGTCTGACGCCCCGGCAGTCCCGCACACACCCGCCGGGCCCCGCATCGCGCGGGGCCCGGCCCGCGTGCGCCATGATGATCACCGTCCCGGTCGCCGCACGGAACGGACTCCCCCATGATCCCCTTCGACGAGGGCCGCGCCCGGCTGCTGCTCGCCCACGCCTGCGAGTCCGCCGGCCTGCCCGGCCCCGGCGACGCCCGGCTGCTCGCACTCGGCGAGAACGCCGTCTTCGACCTCGGCGACCCGGCCGTGGTCGCCAAGGTCGGCCGCGGCCCCGAGCTGTACGACCGGGCGCACCGCGAACTCACCGTCGCCCACTGGCTGGCCGCCCGCGGCGTCCCGGCCGTCCGCGCCTACGACGGCGTGCCGCCCGAGCCGCAGCTCGCCCACGGACACCCCGTCACCTTCTGGCACCGGCTCGCGCCCGCCGTCCGCCCGGCCCGGCCCGCCGACCTCGCCCCGCTGCTGCGCGCCCTGCACCGGCTGCCGCTGCCGCCGTTCCCGCTCGACCGGCGTGACCTGCTCGCCCCGGTCGAGCGCTGGCTCGCCTCCGCCGAGGGGTACGTCGACCCGGCCGACGTCGCCTTCCTGCGGCACCGGCGGGACGCCTTCGCCGCCGCGCTGCCCGACCTCACCCCGCACCTGCCGGCCGGGGTCATCCACGGCGACGCGCTGCCGCGCAACGTCCACGTCGGCCCGGACGGGCCCGTCCTGCTCGACCTGGAGAACGTCTCGCACGACCTGCGCGAGCACGACCTGGTGGTGCTGGCGCTCAGCCACGACCGGTACGGCGTCCCGGCCGAGGAGTACCGGGCGTTCACCGACGCCTACGGCTGGGACGTGCGGGACTGGCCCGGCTTCGCGGTGCTGCGCGGGGCCCGGGAGACGGCCAGCGCCTCCTGGGTCGCGCAGCAGGCGGCGGGGAATCCGGCCGCGCCGGCCGAGTTCCGCCGCCGGGTGGAGTCGCTGCGCGCCGGCGCGACCGACGTGCGCTGGTACCCGTTCTGAGGCCTGTTCGGCTCTTGGCCCCGCGCAACCGGATGTGGTCGGATCGGCGTCCTATCCGACAGTCGGACTGAACTCGGCCCGGGCTCAGTCCGCTTCAAGGACCGGCACCCACCTCCGCACCCGAGGAGCCGCAGCCATGTCCGTGCACGCCGCCTCGCAGCGCACCTCGCAGCTCCCCCCGCCGCCGCCCGCCCGGCGCCGCCGACGCGCTCTGGCCGCGGGCTGCGCCGCGGTGGTCGCCGCGCTGGGCCTGGCCGCCTGCGGCACCGCCAACGGTGCGCTCCAGCCGCAGCCGAGCGTCACCACCGCCACCCCGGCCACCCCCGACAGCCCGGCGCCGTCGGCCGCTTCGCCGTCCTCGCCCGCGCCGTCCTCGCCGTCCTCGGCGGCCGCGTCGCCCGGCACGCCCTCCCCGCCCGGCCCCGCCACCACGGCGGCGCCCGGCACCACGACGCCGGCCGGACCGAAGCCCGCCACGCCCAAGCCCCCGCCGCCGAGCGCCACGAAGCCCCCGGCACACCCGCCCGGCACCCCGCCGGCCACCCCGCCGCCCACGGCGACTCCGGCCCCGGCCCCGCCACCCCCGCCGCCCGCCGGCGGGGTGTCCACCGCGATCGTCCGCTCCACCGCCTCCGGTGGCCGCACGGTGGCGCTGACCTTCGACGACGGCCCCGGCCCGGCGACCGGCCAGGTGCTCGACCTGCTCGCCCAGTACGGCGTCAAGGCGACGTTCTGCCAGATCGGCAACCAGGCCGCCGCCAACCCGGCGATGGTCCGGCGGATCGTCGCGGCCGGCCACCGGCTCTGCGACCACAGCGTGGACCACCCGCAGCCGTTCGCCGCGCTCTCGCACGACCGGGCGGCGTACGAGATCTCCCACGCCGAGGACCAGATCGTCCAAGCCGGCGGGCCGGGCACCAAGGTGACCTGGTTCCGCGCCCCCGGCGGCGGGTTCACCGCCGACAACCAGCGGACGGCCGCCGGCCTCGGCCTGCGCCCGCTCGGCTGGTCGGTCGACCCGCGCGACTGGTCCCGCCCCGGCGTCGCGTCCATCGTGTCCACCGTGCAGAGCCAGCTCAGGCCCGGCGGCGTGGTGCTGCTGCACGACGGCGGGGGCGACCGCAGCCAGACCGTCGCCGCGCTGAAGCAGCTGCTGCCCTGGCTGGCCGCCCAGGGCTACCGCGTCGACTTCCCCGCGGCCTGAGCTCAGCCCGTCCGGACCCGGCCGAGCCGGCGGTAGGTGAGGTACGCCTGCACGACGGCCGCCGGTGCCAGGGCCGGCAGGAAGCCCCCCGGCACGCCCCGGAAGATGAGCAGGGCCGAGAGCAGGACGGGAAGGACGGCGCACAGGGAGACGGCGATGCGGATGCGGCTGGTCACGGGAACTCCTCGGGAGGGCGGTTGCTGGTAACGGGCGGTCACGCGCCGGCGCGGGCACGGTCGAGGTAGGCGGTCAGGTCGTGCCAGGCGTCGGCCGGGGCCGCCGGATCGCCGGACATCGCGGCCGGATCGTCGTGCCAGGCCGCCCGCACCCCGGCGGAGAGGGTCGTGTCACCCCCGCTGAACTGCCGGCTCAGCTCGTCCATCCGCGCCACCAGCCGCCGCACCTCCGGGGCCGTCGGCTCCACGCCGGCGGCCCGCAGCGCCTCGGCCCTGCGGTAGAGCTCGGGCCACTCGACCTCCAGCAGGTAGTGGGCGGCCGGGCCGAGCGCCGCCGCCCGCTCCTGCAAGGCCTGGAGCTGCTCGTCGTCGAGGTGGCGGCGCAGCGCCTGTTCGCCCTCCGGGCCGGTGCCGCCCATGGCCTGCAGCACGCCGATCAACGTGGCCGTTCCGGGCGCCCGTTCGGCGGCCAGCTCGTCGTGGACGTGGGCCAGCCGCCGCCGCAGCGCCTCCAGCGAGGCGATGGCGGTCTCCACGCCGGCCAGGTGCTCGCCCACCAGCCGGACCGGGTCGACCCCGACGTCCAGGCAGGTGGCGATGGTCTCCAGGCCCAGTCCGAGCCGCCGCAGCGCGAGGATCTGGTAGAGGCGGACGACGTCCTGCCCGGTGTACTCGCGGTGTCCGGCGGCGGTGCGCCGGGACGGGCCGAGCAGCCCGATCTGGTCCCAGTGGTGCAGTGTGCGGACGGTCAGGCCGCTCGTCGCCGCGAGCGCCCCGACCTTCCAGGTCCGGTCGTTGGTCATGACACCGATGGTGCGCCCTGACGTCGCGTGAGGTGCAAGTCCGGGGGCCCGGCCGCCTGGCGGGGGCGGCTGCCGGGGTTCAGCGGAGCGGCCAGCGCGGGTCGATGACGGCCTGCGGGTCCTTGCCGCGGCGCAGCCAGGCCTGGAGGCCCTCGGCCCAGTCGCGGTACCAGCCGACCTGGCGGGCGTGCAGGTCGGCGAGCGGGACGGCGCCGACCTCGGCGGGGTAGCGCTCGGCGAGGGCGACGGCGACCCGGACGGCGGCCAGGGCGTCGCTGCCGGCCTCGTGGGCGTCGGTCAGCTCGACGCCGTAGACCTCGCAGACCCGCTGGAGCGTCCGCGACCCCTTGCGGTACTTGTCGACGGCCCGGTCGATGACGAGGGCGTCGAGCACCGGGGCGACCGGCCCGCCGAGCCGCTCGGCGAGCGGGGCCAGGCCGTGCCGGTGCAGCTCGGCGTCGAGCAGCGAGAGGTCGAAGGGGGCGTTGAAGGCGACGACGGGCCGGCCGGCGGCGAGCCGCTCGCAGAGGGCGGCGGCTATCTCGTCCACCGCCTCCTTGGCCGGGCGGCCCTTGCTGCGGGCGAGGTCGTCACCGATGCCGTGGATCGCGGCGGCCTCGGCGGGGATCGGGACGCCCGGGTCGAGGAGCCAGCCGGTGACGCCCAGCCGGCGGGCTCCGACGGTGTCCACGAGGGCGGCCGTGACGATGCGGTCCACGGCCGGGTCGGTGCCCGTGGTCTCCAGGTCGAAGCCGACCAGTGGCTGCTGCCACCAGCTCATAGGGGTGTGTCCTTCCGTCCTGCTGGTCGAAACAGCCCCTATCATCACCCGCCCCACCGACAACCCCGGCCGGTGGGGCGTTGCGGGCCCCCGGGGAGGCCCGGGCCCGGGGCGGCGGTCCCGCTGCGGCGGCCGGGCGCGGCGCCGTCCCGTCCGGCTACCCGCCGGGTGCCGTCCGTTGTGCCGCGGGCGGCCCGGCCGGGCGGACCATGACCACGTCGATCCGATCCTCGGACTCCCGGACGAAACCGTGCCGCTCGTAGAGGCGGCGGGCCGCGCTGCCCTGGACGACGACCAGCCGGACCGGCTCGCCCGCCGCGTCCGCCTCCGCCAGCACCTGCCGCAGCACGGCCGAGCCGAGGCCGCGGCCCTGCTGCCCGGCGGCGAGGTAGAAGTGCTCCAGCAGCCGGCCGCCCCGCCCGTCGGGCCGGACGGTGACGGAGCCGGCGAGGGCGCCGTCGACCTCGACCACCGAGGTGTACCGGCCGGAGCAGGTGTCCCGGAACCGCTGCCGGACCCGGTGCTCGTCGTAGCGGCCGAGCCGGACGAGGTCGGGGCGCATCACCTCGGCGCGCAGCTCGGCGATCGGCTCGACGTCGGCGGCCCCGACGGGCCGCAAAGTCCAGGTGGGGCTGGTCATCCGGGCAGTCTGTCAATCCGTCCGGCGGGCGGACCAGTGGATTTCCCGGACCGGCGGGGGTCAGGAGACCGGCCGGGAGTCCCCCCAGACCCCCTCGAACTCCTCGCGGTAGACCTCCAGCAGCCCGGCCTCGGTGCCGCCCGGCTGCTGGCCGGCGCCGCCGCGCAGCACCAGGGCGGGCGACTCCATGCCGCGGGAGCGGCGCAGGTAGGGCTGGACGACGCCGAGGTCGCGGGTCTGCCGGCGGGGGCCGCCGGTCTGGCCCGCCGGGCGCGGGCCCTCGACCAGGTAGGCGGTGAAGCGCGGGGTCTCGTCGAAGACGCGGATCTCGAAGCCGCCCTGGTCGCGCAGCCGGGCCCGGACCCGCCGCACGTGCATGATGTTCATCTCGATCGAGCGGGCCAGTTCACCGCGGCCGAGGCCGAGTTCGCGTTCGCGGCGGCGGACGGCGCTGCTGGCCGGGTTGAGGAAGAGCAGGCGGACCCGGCAGCCGTCGCCGGCGAGCCGGACGAGCCGCTTGCCGGTGTAGTTCTGGCAGAGCATGCCGAGGCCGATGCCGAGCGCGTCGAGCCGCCGGGCGCCGTCGAGGAGGTCCTCGACCGGCAGGTCGCGCTGGAGCCGGACCCGGTCGGCGTGCACGGCGACCACGTCGGCGTACCGGCCGGCCACCAGGGACTCAACCACGTCGGCGGGGACGCCGCCGCTGCCGCCGTCGAGCAGGGCGAGCAGCCGGGCGGCGGCGCGCTCGGTCTGGGCGAGGACGGTCTGGGTGAGGACGCGGTTGCGGGAGACGACGTGCCGGGCGACCTCCAGCTCGTCGAGGGCCAGCTCGATGTCCCGCCGGTCGGCCAGGTAGGGCTCGAAGCACGGCCAGTGCTGGACCATCAGCTCGCGCAGCTGGGGCAGGGTGAGGAAGACCAGCGGGTCGTCGTCGGCGGGGTCGAGCAGGTAGCCCTTGCGGCGGCTGACCTCGCGGACGGCGCCGGCCCGGTGGGCCCACTCCTCGCCGGCCGGGCCGGCCGCGGCGGTGACCCAGTCCTCGCCGTGCGCGGGCGCGTAGATGGGGTGCAGGACCTCGTCGACGAGGGAGCGCAGCCGCTGCTCGACCAGGTTGAGCCAGACGTACGCCCGCCCGGTGAGCCGGACCCGCTGGTAGGCGTCCTCCCATTCGGCGCCGGACCAGGCGAGGGCCGGTACCTCGACCGGGCCGCCCTGGGCGGGCACCAGCGCCCCGCGACCGGTCAGGGTGGGGCGCATGACGACCGTCGGGGCCTCGCTGCGGGCGCCGCCCCGGTCGGGGCCGCCGGGCCCTCCGCCACGGCCGCCGGCGGGGAACACCATGCGCCACCTCACCTGGTTCCTGATGGAGCTCTTGCTGTCTTGTCTTCTGATGGATCGCCACGAGCGCGGGGGCGGCCGGACGATCAAGGGTACTGCCCGCCGCGAGCAACCCGCAGCCGGTTGACCGAGGGGACGTGCGCATCGCCCCTCGTACCCCGGGTGTCCCGCCCGTCCCGGGAGACCCGCCGGACACCCGTTCGGGCGAACACACGCCGAATGGCCCCGCTGTCGGGGAAAGCGTCGGGGAGTATGCGGACTGTGCCGTGCATCACGGCGCGCGACCGCCGCACATGCCCGGCCGCCCCGCCGGGAAGAGAGCGTCGGGGTCCGGGCTGATTGTCGGACTACCTGTCAGTTTCCCTTCTAGCCAAGGAAGTTGAGAACCCATGCAGGTATGGCCAGGGACGCCCTACCCCCTCGGTGCCACCTACGACGGGGCCGGCACCAACTTCGCGGTGTTCTCGGAGAGCGCCGACCGGATCGAACTCTGCCTGCTCGACGAGGACGGTTCGGAGACCGCCGTCGAACTCCGCGAGACGGACGCCTTCGTCCGGCACGCCTACCTGCCCGGCATCCAGCCCGGCCAGCGGTACGGCTTCCGCGTCCACGGCCCGCACAACCCGGGCCTCGGCCAGCGGCACAACAGCGCCAAACTGCTGCTGGACCCGTACGCCAAGGCGATGAGCGGCCACATCGACTGGGACGAGTCCGTCTACGGCTACCACTTCGGCGCCCCCGAGCGCCGCAACGACCTGGACTCCGCCCCGCACACCATGCACTCGGTGGTGATCAACCCGTACTTCGACTGGGGCACCGACCGGCCGCCGCGCACCGACTACCACCGCACCGTGGTCTACGAGGCCCACGTGAAGGGCCTGACCAGACTCCACCCGGGCATCCCCGAGGAGATCCGGGGCACGTACGCGGGCCTGGCCCACCCGGCCGTGATCGAGCACCTGGCCAAGCTCGGCGTCACCGCGATCGAGCTGATGCCGGTCCACCAGTTCGTCCGCGACCACCGGCTGCGCGACCTCGGCCTCGCCAACTACTGGGGCTACAACACCATCGGCTTCTTCGCCCCGCACTCCTCCTACTCCTCCACCGGCGACCGGGGCCAGCAGGTGCAGGAGTTCAAGTCGATGGTGAAGGCGCTGCACGCGGCCGGCATCGAGGTGATCCTGGACGTCGTCTACAACCACACCGCCGAGGGCAACCACCTGGGCCCCACGCTCTCGCTGCGCGGCCTGGACAACGTCTCCTACTACCGGCTCGCCCAGGACCAGCGGTTCTACGAGGACACCACCGGCACCGGCAACAGCCTGCTGATGCGCAGCCCGCACGTGCTCCAGCTGATCATGGACTCGCTGCGCTACTGGGTCACCGAGATGCACGTGGACGGCTTCCGCTTCGACCTCGCCGCCACCCTGGCCCGGCAGTTCCACGAGGTGGACCGGCTCTCGTCCTTCTTCGACCTGGTCCAGCAGGACCCGGTGGTCTCCCAGGCCAAGCTGATCGCCGAGCCCTGGGACCTCGGCGAGGGCGGCTACCAGGTGGGCAACTTCCCGCCGCTGTGGACGGAGTGGAACGGCATGTACCGGGACACCGTCCGCGACCTGTGGCGCGGCGAGAACGCCACCCTCGCCGAGTTCGGCTCCCGGCTCACCGGCTCCTCCGACCTCTACCAGGACGACGGCCGCCGGCCGATCGCCTCGATCAACTTCGTCACCTGCCACGACGGTTTCACCCTGCGCGACCTGGTGTCGTACAACGAGAAGCGCAACGCGGCCAACGGCGAGGACAACCGCGACGGCGAATCGTTCAACCGCTCCTGGAACTGCGGCGCCGAGGGCCCCACCGACGACCCGGCCGTCGAGGAGCTCCGGGCCCGCCAGCAGCGGAACCTCATCGCCACCCTGATGCTCTCCCAGGGCGTGCCGATGCTGTCGCACGGCGACGAACTCGGCCGCAGCCAGCAGGGCAACAACAACTCCTACTGCCAGGACAACGAACTCACCTGGGTGCACTGGCCCGAGGAGGACGGCCCGGCGGCCCGGCTGCTGGAGTTCACCCAGGGCATGATCTGGCTCCGCCGCGACCACCCCGTCTTCCGGCGCCGCCGCTTCTTCCACGGCCGCCCGGTCTCCGGCCGTCCCGCCGGCCCGCACGCATCCGCCGGCGGCTACGAGGACCTCACCGACATCGCCTGGTTCACCCCCGGCGGGGAGGAGATGACCAAGCGCAACTGGGGCGCCAGCTACGCCAAGTCGCTCACCGTCTTCCTCAACGGCTACGCCATCTCGGAACCGGACCGGCGCGGCGGGCGGATCGTCGACGACTCCTTCCTGCTGATGTTCAACGCGCACTTCGAGCCGCTGGAGTTCATGGTCCCGGCCGGCCACGGGCAGGAGTGGCAGGTCGTCGTCGACACCGTCCTGCCCCGGCTGCCCGCCCCCGGCACCGGCACCCGGGTCAAGGCCGGCGACGCGCTCTGGCTCGCCGACCGCTCCCTGATGGTGCTGCAACGGCCGGCGTAGGCCGCGGCGGCCCGCCCCCGCCGCCCCGGTCACCTGTTCGGATCAGCAACGGGTCTTGGCGGCGGGCTCGCGCGGGTACTCATGGACACATGACCTCCGCCGCCGAGCCCGCGCTGCCCCGCCCGGCCGCTACCACCTCCACACCCGCCCCCGCGTCCGCCCCCGGGTCCGCCCCCGCGTCCCTCCCCACCGCCAGCTACCGGCTCCAGCTCCAGCCCGGCTTCACCCTCCGCGACGCCACCGCCGCCGTGCCCTACCTCGCCGCCCTCGGCGTCTCGCACCTGCACCTCTCGCCGCTGCTGGAGGCCGCCCCCGGCTCCACCCACGGGTACGACACCGTCGACCACGCCCGGATCAGCGAACAGCTCGGCGGCGAACCCGCGCTGCGCGCACTGGCCGCCGAGGCCCGCCGGCACGGCCTGCGGCTGATCGCCGACGTGGTGCCCAACCACATGGCCGTCCCCGTCCCCGAACAGCTCAACCAGCCGCTCTGGAACGTGCTGCGGGACGGCCCCGACTCGCCGTACGCGCGCTGGTTCGACATCGACTGGACCGCCCAGCCGGGGCCCGCCGACGACCCCGGGCGCGGCCGGGTGCTGCTGCCGCTGCTCGGCGACCGGCTCGGCGCCGAACTCGGGCGGCTCGTCGTGGACGGCGAGGTGCTGCGCTACCACGACCACGCCCTGCCGCTGCGCCCCGGCACCGCCGGCATGCCGCTGCCCGAGCTGCTCGCCCGGCAGTGGTACCGGCTCGCCTGGTGGCGGCTGGCCCGGACCGAGCTCAACTACCGCCGGTTCTTCACCGTCAACGAGCTGATCGCCGTCCGGGTCGAGATCCCCGAGGTCTTCGAGGCCACCCACGGCGTGCTGCTGCGGCTGCACCGGGACGGCGTGCTCGACGGCTTCCGGATCGACCACCCCGACGGCCTCGCCGACCCGCGCGGCTACCTGCAGCGGCTCGCCGACGCCACCGGCGGCGCCTACACGGTGGTCGAGAAGATCCTCACCGGCGAGGAACGGCTGCCCGCCGACTGGCCCTGCGCCGGCACCACCGGGTACGACGCGCTGCGCCGGATCGACGGCGTGCTCACCGACCAGGCGGGCGCCCGGCGGCTGGCGGAGCGCTACGAGCACTTCGTCGGCGCGCCCGCCGGCCCGGACCCGGTCGGCACGGCCGCCCGGCGCGGGCGGGCCGACATGACCGGGCCGCGCGGCGAGCTGGCCGCCGAGGTCGCGCGGCTGGTCCGGCTCGCCCTCCGGATCGGCGCCGCCGAACCCGCGCACGCCGACCACGCGCCCTGGCAGCTGCGCGACGCCCTGCAGCGGCTGCTCACCGGCTACCCCGCGTACCGCCCCTACGCCCGGGCCGGCGAGCCGGTGCCGGCGGTCTCCGCGGAGCAGCTGCGGGCCGCGCTCGGCGACGGCTCCGCCGACCCCACCGAGCGGCTGGTCGCCGAACTGGCCCTCGGCCGCCTCGGCCGCAGCCCCGAGAAGGACGAGTTCTGCGTGCGGTTCGCCCAGACCGCCGCCGCCGTCGCCGCCAAGGGCGTCGAGGACACCGCCTTCTACCGCTGGAACGCCCTGCTGAGCCTGAACGAGGTCGGCGGCGAACCGGCCCGGCCGGGCCTGCACCCGGAGGAGTTCCACGCCTGGTGCCGGTACGCCGAGGCGCACTGGCCGGCCGGCATGACCGTGCTCTCCACCCACGACACCAAGCGCAGCGCCGACGCCCGCGCCCGCCTCGCCGTCCTCGCCGAGCAGCCGGACGTCTGGGCGGCGGTGGCCGCCGCCTGGTCCGCCGCCGGCCCCGGCGACGACCCGGACGGCGACTGGGCGCTCTGGCAGACCCTGGTCGCCGCCTGGCCGATCACCCCGGACCGGCTGGTCACCGCCCTGCTGAAGGCCGCCCGCGAGGCCAAGCTGCGCACCTCGTGGACCTCCCCGGACGCGGCGTACGAGCAGGCCCTCGCCGACCGCGCCCGCGCCGTGTACGACGACCCCGCGCTGCTCTCCCGGGTCGAGGAGTACGTGCGGGCGCTCGCGCCGTACGCCCGGGCCAACACCCTCGCGGCCGCCCTGCTGCACCTCACCGTGCCCGGCGTGCCCGACCTCTACCAGGGCAGCGAGGAGCCGCTCCACACCCTCGTGGACCCGGACAACCGCGGCGTGGTGGACCTCGGCGCGCTCGCCGTCCGGCTCACCGACGCGGCGACGCCCCGGCCGGACGACCTCGCCCGGGAGAAGCTCCACCTCACCGCCACCGCCCTGCACCTGCGCCGGGACCGCCCGCTGGGCGCCTACCGGCCGCTGACCGTGACCGACCGCGCCGCCGAGCACCTGCTCGCCTTCGCGCGCGGGGACGACGTGGTCACCGCGGTCACCCGGCTGCCGTACGGCCTGGAGCGGGCCGGCGGCTGGCGGGACACCGTGGTCGAGCTGCCCTCCGGCCGCGAGTGGCGGGACGAACTGACCGGGCGCCGGTTCGCGGCGGGCCTCGTGCCGGCGGCCGAGCTGCTGGCCGCCTCCCCGGTGGCACTGCTGACCAGGAGGGGCGGGGCATGACGGGCCACGAGGTGCGGACGTACGAGGTCTGGGCCCCGGCGGCCGCCGAGCGGGTCGAGGTGGAGGTCGACGGCAACCGCCACCGGCTGGCCCGGGACACCGCGCGGCCCGGCTGGTGGCACGGGCAGGCGCCCGCCGGGGACTACGCGTTCCGGCTGGACGGCGGCCCGCCGCTGCCGGACCCGCGCTCGGCCCGGCAGCCGCACGGCCCGGACGGGCCCAGCCGCCCGGTCGACCACGCCGCGTTCCGCTGGTCGCAGAGCGGCTGGCGGGGCCGCCCGCTGCCCGGCGCCGTCCTGTACGAGCTGCACATCGGCACCTTCACCGCCGCCGGCACCTTCGAGGCCGCCGCCGAACACCTCGACCACCTGGTCGGGCTGGGCGTGGACTTCGTCGAGCTGATGCCGGTCTGCCCGTTCCCCGGCCGGCACGGCTGGGGGTACGACGGGGTCTCGCCGTGGGCCGTGCACGAGCCCTACGGCGGCCCGGAGGGGCTGAAGCGCTTCGTGGACGCCGCGCACCGCAAGGGCCTCGGCGTCGTGCTCGACGTGGTGCACAACCACCTCGGGCCGTCCGGCAACCACCTTCCGGCGTACGGCCCGTACTTCACCGACCGGCACCACACCCCGTGGGGTTCGGCGGTCAACCTGGACGCGCCCGGCTCGGACGAGGTGCGCGCCTACCTGATCGGCAGCGCCCTGGCCTGGCTGCGCGACTACCGGATCGACGGCCTGCGGCTGGACGCGGTGCACGCCCTCGCCGACGACCGCGCCGTCCACTTCCTGGAGGAACTCGCCGCAGAGGTCCGGACGTTGGCGGTCACCACCAACCGGCCGCTGTTCCTGGTCGCCGAGTCCGACCTCAACTCCCCCCGCACCACCGCCCCGGCCGAGGCCGGCGGCCAGGGCCTCGCCGCCCAGTGGAGCGACGACTTCCACCACGCCCTGCACACCGCGCTCACCCGCGAGTCCCGGGGCTACTACGGCGACTTCGCCCGGGCGCCGCTGGCCGCCGTGGCGAAGACGCTCACCCGGGGGTACTTCCACGACGGGACGTGGTCCTCCTTCCGCGGCCGCAGCCACGGCCGCCCGTTCCCGCCCGCCCACGGCCACCGGCTGCTCGGCTACCTGCAGACCCACGACCAGATCGGCAACCGGGCGCTCGGCGACCGGATCTCCGCCCACCTGTCGGCCGGCCGACTCGCCTGCGGTGCGGCACTGGTGCTCACCTCGCCGTTCACCCCGATGCTGTTCATGGGCGAGGAGTGGGGCGCCGCCACGCCGTGGCAGTACTTCACCGACCACACCGACCCCGGCCTGGCCGAGGCCGTCCGGCAGGGCCGGCGGCGGGAGTTCGCCGAGCACGGCTGGCAGGCCGAGGACGTCCCCGACCCGCAGGCGCCGGCCACCGTGCTGCGCTCCGTCCTCGACTGGACCGAGCCGAGGCGCGCCCCGCACAACGGGCTGCTCACCTGGTACCGGACGCTGCTCCGGCTGCGGCGCGAACGGCCGGAGCTCGCCGACCCGGACCTGGCGGCCGTCCGGGTCGCGTACGACGAGGCGGCGCGCTGGCTGGTGGTGCACCGGGGGCCGTACCGGGTGGCGGTCAACCTGTCCGACGCCGAGGCCGTGCTGCCGCTGGGGGCGACGGGGCACGAGGTGGTGGCGGCCTTCGGCCCGTGCGCGCTCGACCACACGGAGCTGCGGCTCGGGGAGCACGCGGCGGCGGTCGTCCGGGTGTGAACGGCCGCCGCCGCGGCCACCCCCTCCGCGGTCGCCGCCGCGGTCACCACAGGAAGGTGGCGATCCGCTCCCGCAGCGAGGCCGCGTCCAGGCCGTAGGCGGCGAGGTGCTCGGCGATCGAGCCGTAGTGCCGGTGCTCCTCGCGCGGCACGCCCAGGCCGAGCACCCGGTGCGGCCGGTCGTTCAGTGCGGCGTGCGCCTCGTTCGCGGAGGTCCCCGCCAGGTACGGCTCGACCAGCACGACGTCCGCCCGGGAGCCGACGGCCGCCCGCAGCCCGGCCGCGTCGAACGGCCGCACGGTGGCCGCGTACACCACGGTGACGTCCAGGCCCTCGGTGGCCGCCAGCACCGCGTCCAGCATCGGGCCGACCGCGAGCACCACGCCCTTGTCACCCCTGCGCAGGGTGGTGAACCGCCCGGCCTCGACCGGCGCCGCGGCGGCGTTGCGGTGCTCGGAGAGCCGCAGGTAGACGTTGCGGTCGCCGTCCGCCACGGCGTGGCGGAGCAACTGCTCGGCCTCGTCCGGATGGCCGGGCACGTGGACCGTCCAGTCCGGCAGGGTGTCCAGCAGTGCCACGTCGCCCGGGGACATGTGGGTGCGGCCGCCGGCCGGCCAGTCGTACGAGCCGGCCGCGCTCACCAGGACGGCGCCGACGCCCTGGTGCACCAGGTCCAACTTGACCTGCTCGAAGGGCCGTTCGACCAGGAAGCTGGCGAAGGTGTGGGCGATCGGCCGCATCCCGGTGAGCGCCAGGCCGCCGGCTGCGCCGATCAGCAGCTGTTCGCGGATCCCGACGTTGATCACCCGGTCCGGGTGGCGCTCCGCGGCGCCGGCGAAGCCGGCCGCGCTGATGTCGGCCAGCACCACGGCCAGCCGGGGGTCGTCGTCCAGCAGGCGGGTGGTCACGTCGAGGAAGCGCTCGCGCATCGTGTCCATCGGTGGGGTCCCTTGGCCTTTCGGGGGTTTGCTGCGGAGGATGGTCGGCTGCCGGCGGGCCGGCGGTCAGTGGGTCTTCGGCTCGACCCGGGCGACCACGACGTGCGGCCGGCCCGGGTGCACGGCGGTGAAGGCCGCGTACAGCGCCTCGTGGTCGCGCCCGTCCACGGTCGCGACCGACCAGCCCTCGGCGGCGAAGCGCGCCGCGATGCCGCCCTGCCAGCCGTGCGTGGCCGAGGAGTTGTCGATGACGACGGCGTGCAGCCGGTCCAGGCCGGTGGCGCCGGCGAAGGCGACCGCCTCGTGGTTGGAACCCTCGTCGAACTCGGCGTCCCCGAGCAGCACCCAGACCGCCGGGTCGGTGAGGCCCTGGGCGCGCAGCCCCAGCGCGGTGCCCACGCCGAGCGGCAGGCCGTGGCCGAGCGAGCCCGAGGCGATCTCCACCCCGGGGACGAGCGTCCGGTCCGGGTGGTGGCCGAGCGGCGAGTCGTACCCGCCGAAGCCGGGCAGCACCGCCGGGTCGAGGAAGCCCTTGGCGGCGAGCACCGCGTAGTACGCCATCGGGCCGTGCCCCTTGGAGAGCAGGAAGCGGTCGCGGTCCTGGTCCTCGACGGTGGCCGGGGTGACCCGCAGCACGCGGTCGTAGAGCACCCAGAGGGCGTCCAGGGTGGAGGTGGCGGCGGGCCCGTGCTTCTCGTCGCCGGTCATCAGGCTCATCAGGCCCGGGAGGTCCGCGAAACCGGTCGCGGCGGGGGCGGTCACCGTCTGCGTCGTCATGTCCACGATCCTGCAACTTCAAGTCGGCTTGAAGTCAAGCCGCTAGAGTGACCCCATGAGCGCACCCGAGCCCGCCGAAGCACCGGACCGGCACGACCTGCTGACCATCGGACGGCTCTCCGAGCGCAGCGGTCTCGCCACCTCGGCCCTGCGCTACTACGAGAAGCTCGGCCTGATCCACGCCACCCGCACCGCCGGCGGCCAGCGCCGCTACACCCGCAGCACGCTGCGCCGGGTCGCCTTCATCCGCGCCGCCCAGCGGGTCGGGCTCTCCCTGGAGGAGGCCAGGGCCGCCCTCGACCGCCTCCCCGAGCACCGCGCCCCCACCGGCGCCGAATGGGACGGCGTCGCCACGTCCTGGCAGAGCCGCATCGACGAGCAGATCGCCGAACTCGAACACCTGAAGGCCAAGCTCGGCGGCTGCATCGGCTGCGGCTGCCTCTCCCTCAGCCGCTGCGCCCTCTACAACGCCGGCGACCACGCCGCCGCCTCCGGCCCCGGCGCCCGCTACCTCCTCCCCGGGGCGGGCGTCTGAACCTCCTGCCGCGGGCGGGCGCGGGCCGTCGGCGACGGGCTCCGTCATTCGGGTGATCCTCCGTCCCGGCTGACCGGCGGGCGGCCCGACAGGCTCTAGCGTGGGCGGGTCGCCGCAGGTAGCGAGGCTGGAGCAGCTGATGACCGTCCGTTCTCCCCGTTCATGGCGGGCCACCCTCGCCGTCGGTGCGGCCGCCTGGCTGCTGCTCGGCGCCGCCGGCTGCTCCAGCGACGGCGGCGGGGCGTCGACAGCGTCCCCGTCCCCGGCGTCACCGTCCCCGACCGCCACCGGGACGGCCGCCACGACCGCCCCCGCGACCACGCTGACCGTGACGATCAAGGACTTCCTGTTCCACCCCGACACCCTCACCGTGGCACCCGGCGCGAAGATCACCGTCACCAACGAGGACAGCGCCGAGCACACCCTGACCGCCGTCACCCCCGGCAAGGAGTTCGACACCGGCCTGCTCGCCACCGGCAAGTCGGCGACGATCACCGCGCCGTCCGCGCCCGGCTCGTACCCGTTCCACTGCGAGGTCCACCCGAACATGAAGGGCACGCTCGTGGTCCAGTGACGCCGGCCGGCGGGGGCTCACTCCGGGCGGGGGTCCGAGCGGAGCAGGCTGTAGCGGACGATGTCGCGCCACGCGCCGTCACGGAAGACCAGACTGCGCTGCACGCCCTCGCGGCTGAAGCCGCACTTCCCCAGGGCGCGTTGCTCGGCGAGGTTGGCGGTCTCGGTGTCCGCCTCCAGCCGGACCACCGGCGAGTGCGCGAACAGGTAGTCCACCAGCAGGCGTTGGGCCCGCGTCCCGATGCCCCGGCCGCGCGCGTCCGGGGCCAGCTGGATGCCGATGTTCCAGTACGGCGCGGCCGGCACCACCGCCGCCCGCCGCCAGGCGACGAATCCGCGGAACCCGCCGCCGGCGACCACCGCCAGGTGGGACCGCTCCTCCCCCAGCAGCCCGTTCTCCGCCCACGCGCGCCGCAGCCGCCCGGGATCCGACCAGCCGTACCACTGCAGCGGCCCGATCGCCGCAGGGTCGAGGACGAGCTGTTCGAGAGCCGTCAGATCGGTCTCGGAGATCGGGCGGAGGATCACCTGTTCGTCGGTCATCAGCCCACCGTAGAGCGTCGGTTCGGCTGCGTCCGTGCCGTTCAGATCATCGCGGCGGCGGCCGCGGCGACGAAGACCGCCTGCAGGGCGGTGCGGGCCGGCAGCGGGGTCACGGGCCTTCCGGCGAGGGTGAGCCCGCTGCGGGCCGCGTGCACGTTGGCCGGGAACATCGCGAGCATGAGCAGCGCCAGGCCGGCGGCGGCGAACGGTGCGAGCGGGGGGACCAGCAGCCCGGCCGCGCCGGCCAGTTCGAGGACGCCGGTGAGGGTGACCAGCAGCGCGGGCCGCGGGAGCGCGGCCGGGACCATCGCGGTGAAGTCCCGCCGCCAGGACGGCAGGAAGTGCGGCACCCCGGTGGTGACGAACATCAGCGCGAGGCCGCCGCGCAGGGCGGGCTGCCAGGCGTCGAGGCCGTCGAGGGCGACCAGGCCGAGCACGCGCAGGACGCCGAAACCACCGAAGAGAGCCATGAGCGGGACCATTCCCGACCTCCGATCGAGTCATCTTGTCACTGGCAAGATTGCTGCAGGGGTCATAATCTTGTCAATGCCTAGATGCCGCGGGCCGGCATCCGACCGACGGGAGACAGCGATGGGACAGACCGACCTGCCGAGCTACCACCACGGGAACCTGCGCCGCGCCGTGCTGGACGCCGCCCTGGAGGCCATCACCGCGTCCGGCCCGTCCGGCTGGAGCCTGCGCGAACTGGCCAGGCGCGCAGGGGTGTCGCACGCGGCCCCGGCGCATCACTTCGGGGACAAGGCGGGCGTGCTCACGGCGGTGGCCGCCGAGGGCTTCGAGCTGTTCGCGGACAGCCTGGAGCGGGCCGCCGACGATCCGTTCGGCTCGGGCGTCGCCTACGTGCGCTTCGCCGTCGACCACCGCCCGTACTTCGAGGTGATGTTCCGTCCGGAGCTGTACCGGCCCGACGACCCCGCCCTGGCGGCGGCCCGGGAACGCGCGGGCGCGGTGCTGGCCGCCAGCTCGCGCAAGCTGTCCCCGGGCGGGGCCGCCGACCGCACGACGACCATCGCCGCCTGGTCCCTGGCCCACGGCTTCGCCGACCTGTGGCTGAGCGGCGCCCTCCCCGAGAGCGCCGACGGCGACGTCGAGGAGCTCGCCCGCGCCGTGCTCCAGGTGGTGTTCGGCCGGGACTGAGCACCGGCACGCGACGACCCCCGGAGCAGGAAGTCGGCCGGTCCGACTTCCTGCTCCGCTTCCCGCTCCGGGCCGAGGGCGGTCAGCGGGGATGGGAGCCGATGCGGCGGATCACCGGCCACCCTCCCCGGTGGTCCAGTGGATGCGCAGGTGGTGGGCGCTCTCGGGGAGGATGACCGGGAGGGAGAGCGGGCCGGTGCGGTCGAGGTACTCGGCGACGAAGCGGTCCGCGGACGGGCCGGTGAGGTAGCGCTCGAACCACTGCCACTGGGGTCTGCCGAGCGGGTGGAACTGGAGGGCGGCCCAGAGGGAGTCGAGGGCCGCACCGAGAAGCGGGTGGGTCGTCGGCGGCATGATCCCGGTGATCTCGACCGTGACGAGGCGGGCCTCCCTCACGCGGCACGCTCCCCGGAGGTGAGGTCGTCCGGGCCGATCTCCGCCCAGACGATCTTTCCGACGCCCACCCGGGGGCAGCAACCCCAGCGGCTGGCCAGGGACTTGACGAGGATCAGGCCACGTCCGCACTCGTCCTCGGCGCCGGCGGTGCGAAGGACGGGCTCGCGGTCCGCCCGGGCGTCGTGGACCTCGATCCGGAGCCGGACGAGGGTGAGGTCGAGCACCAGCAGCACCCTGTTCCCGGGCGGCGTGCCGTGCGTGATGGCGTTGGTCACCAGCTCGGAGACGAGCAACAGCCCGGTGTCGGCGAACCGTTGACCGTCCGGGGCGTCCGCGAGCAGCTTTTCGAGCCGGCGACGCGCCTCGACCGGCGAGCGGCGACTGCGCGGCAGCCAGCAGTCGGCCCGGGCGACGGGGGGCGGGGCGGTGATTTCGGACATGGCGGAGCCACCTTCCAGGCGCAGTGGAGTGAAGGCGAGTTGGCGTCGAGGAGCGAGCGGAGCGGGCACGGGGATGCCCGGCGACCGATCGCCATGATCACTCAGACGAACCGTCGAGCTACTCGCTGTAGCATGCTCCGCGATGGCGCCACTTCGCAAGCGCCAGTCCGCGCAATTGCGTGCCATCGCAAGACTCTTGTGATCGCAGAGGGAGGTGGCAGACTGTGACTCGACGTCAACCAAGAGGGAGCTTCGACAGTGGACAGTCCGACTGTGCTGCGGCGTAGGCTCGGCTCTGAGCTGCGACGACTACGCGAGCGCGCCGGACTCCAGGCCAAGATCGCAGCCGACACGCTGCAGTTCAGCGCGACGAAGGTCTCCCGAATCGAGTCCGGTCAGACGACGCTGAAGGAATCGGACGTTCGCGCCATGCTCGAACTGTATGGCGTCACTGACGAGGCGGAGTTGCGGCAGTTCATCTCGCTGACCCGCCGGAGCACGCAGCGGGGCTGGTGGCACGACTACGGCGACGCGCTGCCGGAGTGGTTCCAGACCTACGTCGGCATGGAGGCCGACGCTGCACGGATCCGCGCCTACGAGACCGAACTGATCCCGGGGCTCTTCCAGACGCCAGACTATGCGCGCGCCACATTTCGCGCGTCACTCTCGGGCCGCGACGAAGGCATCGAACCCATCGTCGAACGCCGGGCCAGGCTGCGGATGCAACGACAAGAGATCTTCACACGTTCCAGTCCACCAACAGTGTGGGCCATCCTCAACGAAGCAGTGCTACGCCGACCGGTAGGCGGCCCGGAGGTCATGCGTCAGCAGGTCTCACACCTCGTCGAACTCGCGCAGAGGCCTACCGTCACAATCCAGGTATTGCCGTTCAGCTCAGGCACCCACCCGGCGATGAGCATGGCGTTCCACATTCTCTCCTTCTCAGATGTTCCAGGCCAGATCGTCTACGTCGAAGCACTGACGAGCAGCCTGTACATCGAGAAGGAGTCGGATATCGCTCGCCACGAGTTTGTCTTTGAACAGCTTGCGGCAGCTGCGATGAGTCCGGAGGACTCACTGACTTGGATGCACAAGCTAGTAGCAGAAGGGTACGGAAGTGACAGCTGACCTGTCATGGCGCAAGAGCACATACAGCGGCGGCGAGGGCGGAAACTGCATCGAGGTCGCCGACGGCATCGCCAACACCGTCCCCGTCCGGGATAGCAAGGACCCCGGTGGGCCCGTCCTCAAGTTCACCGCCGACGCCTGGCGTGCCTTCATCGACGCCATCCACGCCGGCGAGCTCTGATTCGATTAACCCCAGCCCCCCGCGCCAGGCGCGGGCGCGGGGGCTGTAGTGAAAGCGTTATCCGGGCCCCTCGAAATCAGGTCGTCGCCGCGAACCCAGAAGCGCCCTTGACGGCCCTTCAGCGGGGCCGGGCAGAGCGCGCGGGGTGCCTCCAGGGAGACTGATCCGGCGCCGCGCAGGAGCGGCTTCTCGACCCTCCACAGGCACCCCCACCACTACCCCTGACCAGGGATTTCCCCCTCCCCGCTCACTAAAATTCACAGCAGCGGACCACCACTCGTCCGCCTTACGAGGGGGCTGTGAATGCATCGCGACATCCGTACCACCGAAGACGTCCTGCGCCTGCTCGACCGGCTCTTCCCGCCGGAGGCCGACCGGTGGACGGACGAGGCCGCCGGCTGGTGGGACACGTTCTACGCCGACCGTTCCGCCGGGCGGCCGTTCTTCGTCCCCAAGCCCGACGAGAACCTCGTCTCCTACCTCGACCGCGGCCTGCTCGCCGCCCCCGGCCGCGCCCTCGACCTCGGGGCGGGGCCGGGCCGGAACGCGATCCACCTGGCCTCGCTGGGCTTCGAGGTGGACGCGGTCGACCTCTCCCCCACCGCCGTCGCCTGGGCCGGGGAGCGGGCCCGCGAGGCGAAGGCCGACGTCCGCTTCCACTGCGGCAACATCTTCGACGTCGAACTCCCGCACTCCCAGTACGACCTGGTCTACGACTCGGGCTGTCTGCACCACCTGCCGCCGCACCGCCGGGTCAGCTACCTCGCCCTGCTGGACCGCGTCCTGGCCCCCGGCGGCCACCTCGTGGTGAACGCCTTCGCCGCCGGGGCGATGGGCTCCGAACTCCCCGACGAGGAGCTGTACCGCAACGGCCGGCTGGACGGCGGGCTCGCCTACACGCCGGACGAACTGCGCCACCTCTTCTCGGACTTCACCGAGGTCGAACTCCGCCCGATGGAACCGCAGCCCGCCGACTCGCCGCTGTTCGGCATCCCGGTGCTGCTCACCGCCCTGTTCCGGCGCCCCGCCGCCGGCTGATCCCGGACACCGGCGCGGGCGGATCGCGGAGCGGCCGATGGCCTACGGTGAACCCGAAAGGGGGCCGCCATGACGATCGAACAGATACCGAACCCCACCGGGCCCACCGGCAACTCCCTGCTCCTCGACCCCGCACTGCCGTTCCCCGCGCGGGTCGCCGCAGCGGCCCGCGCCTGGGCGGACGGCGGCCGCGGCCCGGCCGGGCTGGTGGACGGACGGGCCTTCTTCGCCCTCCGCTGCTGGCAGCTGGCCGGGGCGGACCGCGGCGAGGCGTTCGACGAGCCGACCCTGTCCTACCTGAGACACGCCTACGACGCCCTCGGCGGCCACTCCGGCTGGGACCTGATGCTGCGACAGCGGGCCGTCTGCGCCTGCCACGGCGACACCTGGCGGATGGAGAACATCGAGGTCTGCCTCGGCTGCCTGCGCTACCTCTGCTACCAGCTCGACGGCCCCTGCTGCGAGGGCGCCGAGATCGCCGGCTGACGACCGGCCGGCCGGGGCGCCTGACGGGGGCGGGCGCCGGGCGCCCGCCCCCGTCAGGCTGCCAGCAGCCGCGCCAGCAGCGCCGCCGGCCCCTCCGGCAGGCTGCCGTGCACCAGCTCCGTGCGGTGGACCAGCCTCGGCTCCCGGACCGGTACGGCCGCGACGCCCGCCGCACCGTCGAGCGCCGGCACGGGCAGCACCGCCAGCCCGTGTCCGGCCGCGACCAGGGCGAGCAGCCCCCGGACATCGGTGCCCAGGTAGCGGGCGGCGGGCCGGAAGCCGTCGACCGCGGTGGCCGCCCGCAGCCGGGCGGCGCTGGGGGCCAGGTCGGGGGCGTCCAGCCACCGGGCGGCGGAGAGGTCGGCCAGGGCCAGCCCCCGCCGCCCGGCCAGCGGATGGCCGGCCGGGAAGGCGACGGCGAGCGGCTGCTCGTCCACCGCGACCGTGCCGAGCGGGCCGACCTCCGGGAGCGGCAGCGGGTCGCTGGGGGCGGCGAGGCCGTCGACCAGGGCGAGGTCCACCTCGCCGGTGGCGACCAGGGCGGGCAGCTCCTGCTGCGCCACCACCCGGACCACGGGCTCCACCCGCGGGTACTCCCGGCGCACCTCCGCGAGCACGCGCCCGAGGTGCGCACCGACCGCCAGCGGGGTGGCGCCGAGCAGCAGGCGGGCGCTCGGGGCGCCGGCCAGGCGGGCGACGTCCGCGCGCGCCGCGTCCAGTCGCACCAGCAGCGGACCGGCGTGCTCCAGCAGCCGCGCGCCGGCCTCGGTCGGGCCGACCGGACGGCGGACCAGCAGGCTCGTCCCGAGGTCCGCCTCCAGCGCCGCGATCTGCTGCGAGACGGCGGACTGGGTGTAGCCGAGCTCGCGCGCCGCCTCGGAGAAGGAGCCGAGCCGGACCACGGAGACGAAGGTGCGCAGCTGCTGCGGATCCACGGGCTATCAGAACCTCTGATCGAAGGGTCAGAAATCATCGTTGGCGCTGATGTCCAGCGCGGGGCCAGGATAGCCGCATGACCTACCTGACCCCCCGGATCGCCCTCGTCGGCGACCGCTCCCCCGCCGTCCGCTCGCACACCCGCATCCCGGGCCTGCTCGACGTGCTCGCCACCCGCGACCAGCTCGTCCTGGACGCCTACTGGATCCCCACCGAGGACGCGGAGACACCCGGCGCCCTCGACGGCTTCGACGCGGTCTGGCTGCTCCCCGGCAGCCCGTACCGCAGCGAGGCGGGCGCGCTGGCCGCCGTCCGGACGGCCCGCGAGCGCGGAATCCCGTTCCTCGGCACCTGCGCCGGCTTCCAGCACGCGGTGGTGGAGTACGCGCGCAACGTCTGCGGGATCGGCGGCGCCGCGCACGGCGAGAACCAGCCCGGGGAGGAGGAGCTGGTGATCGTGCCGCTCAGCTGCTCGCTGGTCGGCCACGAGGGCGCGGTGGCGGTCACGCCGGGCACGCTCGCCGAGCGCGTGCTCGGGACGACCCGCACGCTGGAGCGGTACCACTGCGCGTACGGGCTGAACCCGGCGTACCTGGACCGGCTGCGCGAGGGCGGCCTGCGGTTCAGCGCCGCGGACGACGAGGGGGACCTGCGGGTGCTCGAACTCCCCGGGCACCCCTTCTTCCTCGCCTCGCTGTTCCAGCCCGAGCTGGCCGGGGACGGCACCCGCGTCCACCCCGTCATCCGCGCCCTCGCCGCCGCGGCGGTGGAGTACGCGGCCACCCGGCAGTCCGCCGGGGCCTGAGCGGAGAGGCCCTGGGCGGAGAGGCCGCCGGGGCCTGAGCGTAAAGGCCCTGGGCGGAGAGGCCGCCGGGCCGCCGCGGCCGTCGGCTCACATCGGCAGCGAGCGCAGCCGCACCGGCCCCCGGGGCCACTGGACGTCCGGGGCCAGCGGGGCCCACATGGTGCGCAGCGGCATGAGGGCGATCCGCCCGGCGGGCTGCTCCACGTGCACCTCGTCCGCGACCTCGCGCCAGCCGAGCCGCCGGTAGAGCGCGACCAGGGGCGGCCGGCAGAACAGCAGCGCGTACCGCGGGCCCAGCGTCCGGGCGTGCGCGACGGCCGCGCCGACCACCGCACGGGCCAGGCCGCGGCCCCGGACGTCCGGGGCGACGGCCACGCCGCCCACGCCCACCGCGTCCAGGTCCACGCCGCCGACGGTCAGCGGCAGCGGCAGCAGGCCCGCGTGCGCCACCAGGCGGCCGCCGGCCGCCCGGACACCGAAGTGGATCTCCTTCGGCAGGAAGGCCAGCCCGGTGTGCGCGACGCCGAACGGGTCCTCCCCGGTGCCGAGGATCTGTTCCAGGTCGTCCTTGGTGTACGTGGCCAGCGGCTCCACGGCGGATGGGGCGGTACTGAAGTGATCAACCATCAGACCATGATCCACTTTCGGACCGGATCCGGCCAGCCCCGGCCCGGGCCCGGATCTCCCCGCCCGGCCCCGGCCCCGGGCCCGCCTCAGGCGCGGGCGGCCAGCTGCTCCCAGACCTCGGCGACCTTGGGTGCGAGCCGCTCCAGCGGGCCGCTGTTGTCGATCACCACGTCGGCGATCGCCAGCCGGTCGGCCCGGGCGGCCTGGGCGGCCATCCGGGCCCGGGCCTCCTCCTCCGCCATGCCGCGCAGCCGGACCAGCCGGTCGATCCGGACGCCGTCCTCGGCGTCGACCACCACCACCAGGTCGTACAGCGGCGCGAGCCCGTTCTCGGCGAGCAGCGGGACGTCGTGCACCACGACCGCATCCGGGGCGGCCGCCTCCTCCAGTTCCGCGGAGCGGGCCCGGACCAGCGGGTGCACGATGGCGTTCAGTGCCGCGAGCCGCCCGGGGTCGGCGAAGACGATCGCGCCGAGCGCCGGGCGGTCCAGCGAGCCGTCAGCCCGGAGCACCTGCGGCCCGAACTCGGCGACCACCGCCTTCAGCCCGTCCGTCCCCGGGGCGACCACCTCGCGGGCGATCACGTCCGAGTCCACGATCACCGCGCCGTGGGCGGCGAGCAGCCGCGACACCTCGCTCTTGCCGGCGCCGATGCCGCCCGTCAGTCCGATCTTCAGCATGGCGTCAGGCTACCGGCGCCGCCCGTCCACGGTCAGCCCGCGCCCCCGGTCGCCGCGGACCCTCCCTTCCCCCTCCCTCCCGGTCAGCCCAGGTCGAGGCTCTCGCCCTCGCCCAGGGTCCGCAGCTCCGCGCCCGTCCCCGGGCCGCCCGGACCGACCAGCCGGGTGTGCACCGCCAGCCCGACCTCGCTGAGCACCGCGTCGTGCACCGGCACCGCCCGCCGCGGGCCGGCCTCCCGGACGTAGTCGATCAGCTCGGCGACCTTGGTCCACGGCGCGGCGATCGGCAGCAGCAGCGTCTCCACCGCGTGCGGCGGCACGGTCAGCGCGTCGCCGGGGTGGAAGAGCCGGCCGTCGAAGAGGAAGCCGACGTTGTGCACCAGCGGGATCTCCGGGTGAATCACGGCGTGCCACTCGCCGTGCACCGAGACCCCGATCCCGCCCACCTCGAAGGCGTCGCCCTCGCCGACCACCGTCACCCGCCGCGCCACCCCGTCCAGCTGGGCGGCGACCGCGCTGTTGGTCCAGACCCGCAGCGCCGGGTCCGCCGCCAGGGCCTCGCGCAGCCGGGCCTCCTCGAAGTGGTCGGCGTGCTCGTGGGTGATCAGCACCGCGTCCGCGCCGGCGAGGACGGCGGGGTCGGTGAACATTCCGGGGTCGACGACGACCGTGGTGCCGCCGTGCTCCAGGCGTACGCAGGCGTGTCCGTGCTTGGTGATTCGCATGCGGCAAAACATACAGCAGAACTGCACAGTTTTGCTGCACATCTTCGCGATAGGATTCTCCTGTGAACAGCCCGCCGAGCAGCCCCTCCCCGAACACGCCGCCGAACACGCCGCCGGCCACCTCGCCCAGCGCCGCGCCGGACCGCCCGCACCCCGAGACCCTCGAACTCGCCGCCGACCTGCGCAGCGCCGTCGGCGAGCTGGTCCGCGCCCTGCGCCCCGGCGACGAGCTGCCGCAGAACCAGGCCGGCGTCCTGGGCCTGCTGGTCCGCGACGACCGGGCGTACACCGTCGCCGAACTCGCCGCCCGCCAGCACGTCCGGCACCAGTCGATGGCCCGCACGGTCGCCCTGCTCACCGACGCCGGCCTGGTCACCCAGCAGCCGCACGCCACCGACCGCCGCAAGCTGCTGGTCACCGCCACCGCGGCCGGCCGCACCGCCCTCCACGAGCAGCGCGCCCGCCGCGAGGCGCAGATCGCCGCCGCGATCGAGGCCCGCCTCACCCCCGAGGACCGCGCAACCCTGCGCGCCGCCGTCACCCTGCTCCACCGCCTGGCCTGAGCAGCACCTGGCCTGACCACCGCCCGGCAAGACCACCGCCCGGGCCGGCCACCACCCGCCCGGCCGCAGCCGGACGAACGACGCGTCGCCCCGGCGGACTCCCGCCGGGGCGACGCACGATCTCTCCGGACGTCCCTACGACGCCGCGGTCACCAGGTCCGCCGCCGGACGCTGCGCCGGCAGGACGGCCGGCTCGATGGTCGGCAGCTCGACGTGCTCGCTCAGGCCGAACCGCTTGTGCAGGCGGCGCAGCGGGCCCGGGGCCCACCAGTTGAACTCGCCGAAGAAGCTCATCGTGGCCGGGACGAGCAGACAGCGGACCAGCGTGGCGTCGACGGCCACGGCGACGGCCAGCGCGATGCCCATCTGCTTGACCATCAGCATGTCCCCGAGGGCGAACCCGGCGAAGACGATCACCATCAGCAGCGCCGCCGAGGTGATGATCCTCCCGCTGCGCTGGACGCCCAGCTCCACCGAGCGGGCATTGCTGTAGCCGCGGTCGCGCAGTTCCTTGATCCGGGCGAGCAGGAAGACCTCGTAGTCCATCGACAGCCCGAACGCGAAGGCGAAGACCAGCACCGGGATGAAGGTCTCCAGCCCGCCGGCGGGGCTGAAGCCGAGCATTCCGCTGAACCACCCGTCCTGGAAGACGAGGGTGAGCGCGCCGAGCGAGGCGCCCAGCGAGAGCAGGTTCATCAGCAGGGCCTTGACCGGCATCACCACCGAGCCGGTCATCAGGAAGAGCAGCACCAGTGTGCCGAGCGCGACCAGGCCGAGCGCGATCGGGCCCCGGGTGAGCAGCTCGTGCTGGAAGTCGACCACCGAGGCCGCACCGCCGGTGACGTGGGTGGTGAGCCCGCCGCGGTCGGCGCGCAGCTCCTTCACCACCTGCTTGGCCTGCCCGCCCTGCGGGTCGCCGTGCACCAGCACGTCGACGGTGGAGACCGTGTCGCTCACCGGGGTCACCGCCCGGACGCCGCTGACGCCGGGGAGCTTGGCGACCACCTCGTCCGCGTACGCCTGGGCGGCGGGGGCGCCGCCCTCGACCACCACGGTGATCGGGGCCGCCGAGGCCTGCGGGAAGCGCTGGTCGATGGTGTCGGCGACCTGCCGGCCGGCCGAGGTGGCGGGCAGGACGGCGGCGCCCGAGCTGCGCATGTCGGCGTGCAGGAACGGCGCGCCGGCGGCCATCAGCAGGGCGACGCAGGCGAGCGCGACGGGTACCGCACGCTTGCGCACCCGGCGGACGGTACGGCTGAAGAAGCCCTCGTCGGGGACGGGCGCGGTGGGGGTCTTGATCCGGCTGCCGGCGAAGCCGAGCAGGGCCGGGACGAGCGTGATCGCGGCGGCGACGGCGATGACCACCACGCTGACGCCGGCGGCGGCCACCGCGCCGAGCACGGGGTTGGTGAAGACGAAGAGGCCGGAGAGTGCGACGGCGACGGTCAGCCCGGAGAAGGCGACGGTCCGGCCGGCGGTGGCGGCGGTCCGTTCGACGGCCGCGGCGATGCCCGCGCCGTGCCCGCGTTCCTCGCGGAAACGATTCACCATGAGCAGCGCGTAGTCGATCGAGAGGCCGAGCCCGAGCACGGTGGCGATCGGCAGCACGCTGGTGTCGATGTCCATGATCTTGCTGAAGCCGAACATGGCCAGCAGCGCGCCGCCGACCGAGGCGACCGCGCCGATCACCGGCAGGCTGGCCGCGGCGAGGCCGCCGAAGACCAGCACCATGACGATCAGGGTGAGCGGCAGGGTGACGATCTCGCCGAAACGGGTGTCCTTCTCGGTCTGCTTCTTGACCTCGTCCTGGAGGACCAGGTCGCCGCCGACCTTCACCTGGGCGCCGTCGGCCTTGATGTCGGCGAGGCGCTGGGTGACCGCCGCGGTCTGGGCGTCGGTGCTGGTGTCGGCCATCCGGACCGAGACCAGGCTGGCGTTGCCGTCGGCGGAGCGCAGCGCGGCGGCGCCCGGGCCGGGCTCGTAGGCGTCGGTGGCCGAGGAGACCCCCGGCAGCGCGGCGATCTCGGCGGTGGCCCGGGTGACGGCGTCCCGGACGGCCGGGTCGTCGACGGGCTTGCCGTCCACCACGGCGGTGACGGTGCCGCGGGACGGGTCGGCGGCGGTGACCACCGCGCTCCCCCGGTCTGCCTCGGAGCTCGCCGAGGAGGCGCCGGCCACCGAGCCGGCGAAGACCCGCCCGCCGATCAGCACTCCTATGACGAGGACGACCGCCCAGAAGCCCAGCACCCAGCGCCGGTGCCGGAAGCAGAACCGGCCGATGGCGGCAAGGCGTCCGTCGACCTTCGGTTCGGCGGACGTGCGGGACGGGGAGGTCACTGCGGTGCTACGGAGCATATGCAGGGGGGTGCCTAGCGTGCGGGGCCGGGTGAGCGACCCATCGGGCAACTCCCCCCAAGGTAGGGCCTTGGTCCCGAAACGCCCATACCTATCCGATGAGCCCCTAATCACAAAATTCCTTCCCATAAGGAACGAATAAGTGAAGGGGAAAAACAATGAACCCCACCCGGAATACCGGGTGGGGTTCATCGGTGACGCTATGCGCTTTCCAGCACGCTAGGCACTTTCCAGTGCCCGGGCGCTGTGAGCACCAGCGGGGTCAGAGCCTCAGCTCTGGCCGCCGGCCAGCTTCTCGCGCAGGGCGGCCAGGGCCTCGTCCGAAGCGAGAGCGCCGGAGCCCTCGTCGCTGCTGGAGGAGTACGAGCCACCGGCGGCAGCGGCGACGGCGTCGCCACCCTCGGCAGCGGCCTCGGCGTCGGCCTCGCGGCTCTTGATGACCTGGGCCTGGTGCTGCTCGAAGCGGGACTGCGCCTCGGCGTACTGGCGCTCCCACTCCTCACGCTGCTTCTCGAAGCCGGGCAGCCAGTCGTTCGCCTCGGGGTCGAAGCCCTCCGGGTAGATGTAGTTGCCCTGGTCGTCGTACGAAGCGGCCATGCCGTACAGGGTCGGGTCGAACTCGACCTCGGCCGGGTTGGCACCGAGGGCCTCGTTGGCCTGCTTCAGCGAGAGGCTGATGCGACGACGCTCGAGGTCGATGTCGATGACCTTGACGAAGATCTCGTCGCCGACCTGGACGACCTGCTCCGGGATCTCGACGTGGCGCTCGGCCAGCTCGGAGATGTGGACCAGACCCTCGATGCCCTCGTCCACGCGGACGAACGCACCGAACGGAACCAGCTTGGTGACCTTACCCGGAACGACCTGGCCGATCTGGTGGGTACGGGCGAACTGCTGCCACGGGTCCTCCTGGGTCGCCTTCAGCGACAGGGAGACGCGCTCGCGGTCCATGTCAACGTCGAGAACCTCGACGGTGACCTCCTGGCCGACCTCGACAACCTCGGACGGGTGGTCGATGTGCTTCCAGGACAGCTCGGAAACGTGCACCAGGCCGTCCACGCCACCCAGGTCCACGAAGGCACCGAAGTTGACGATGGAGGAGACGACGCCGGAGCGCACCTGGCCCTTCTGCAGGGTGGTGAGGAAGGTCTGGCGGACCTCGCTCTGGGTCTGCTCCAGCCAGGCACGGCGGGACAGGACCACGTTGTTGCGGTTCTTGTCCAGCTCGATGATCTTGGCCTCGAGCTCCTTGCCCACGTAGGGCTGGAGGTCGCGGACACGACGCATCTCGACGAGCGAGGCCGGCAGGAAGCCACGGAGGCCGATGTCGAGGATGAGACCACCCTTGACGACCTCGATGACGGTACCGGTGACGATGCCGTCCTCTTCCTTGATCTTCTCGATCGTGCCCCAGGCACGCTCGTACTGAGCGCGCTTCTTGGACAGGATGAGACGACCCTCCTTGTCCTCCTTCTGGAGAACCAGGGCCTCGATGTTGTCACCGACGGAGACGACCTCGTGCGGGTCAACGTCGTGCTTGATCGAGAGCTCACGGGACGGGATGACGCCCTCGGTCTTGTAACCGATGTCGAGGAGCACCTCGTCACGGTCGACCTTCACGATGACGCCCTCGACGATGTCGCCATCGTTGAAGTACTTGATGGTCTCGTCGATGGCGGCGAGGAAGGCCTCAGCGTCGCCGATGTCGTTGACCGCGACCTGCGGGGTGGTGCTGGTGGAGGAGTCGGTGGGGCTCGTCATTAGGAAAAGGGCTCCGGTACGGACATGAAGTCGTAGGTAATGCCACGCGGAGGGCCCGTATCGCTCCCACCGAAAGCCGGACAGCCAAGAACACGGCGCACCGTCCGTTCCCGAGTACCGGGAACCGGCGTCCGTCTTGCGACCGTGGGGTCTTCGACAGATGCGAGCGCGACCTGCTCCGTCCGAGGCGCGCAGGCCCGCAGCGCAACTTGTAGCATACGGGGACGGCCAGGCACGGTCAACGCCAAGAGAGGCAAGCCGGTGGAGGCCGGTATGGATCAGGCCATATCCTCCGATTGCGCACCTCACGGTGGCGGCCGCAGGGGCCCTTCCCCGGATGCCACCGCCCGATCCGTGCCCTCACGGGCCGGTTCGCGGCAGCGGCGCTTCCGCAGACGACACCCTACGCGATGGGCATTATCACCGTGGCCACCACCCCCCTCCCCGACGCCCACGATCTTGACGACGACGGCGACGACGCGGTAAGGCGCGGCGCCGGGGCCGGCGAGAGCAGCCGGGCCAGCCGGCACTGGTGGGACCGCAACGCCGACGAATACCAGGACGAGCACGGCGCGTTCCTCGGCGACGACCGGTTCACCTGGTGCCCCGAGGGCCTGGACGAGGCCGACGCCCGGCTGCTCGGCGACGTCGCGGGCCGGACCGTGCTGGAGATCGGCGCCGGCGCCGCACAGTGCTCGCGCTGGCTCGCCCGGCAGGGCGCCCGCCCGGTGGCCCTGGACATCTCCTTCCGCCAGCTCCAGCACTCCCGCCGGATCGACCTCGCCCGCGACACCCCGCCGGTCCCGGTGGTCCAGGCCGACGCGGCCGTCCTCCCCTTCGCCGACGGCTCCTTCGACCTGGCCTGCTCCGCCTACGGCGCGGTGCCGTTCAGCGCCGACACCGCCGCGCTGATGCGCGAGGTGCACCGGGTGCTGCGGCCCGGCGGGCGCTGGGTCTTCTCGGTGACCCACCCGATCCGGTGGGCCTTCCCCGACGAGCCGGGCGTCGAGGGCCTGACCGCCGTCGCCTCCTACTTCGACCGCACCCCGTACGTCGAGGAGGACGAACAGGGCCGGGCCACCTACGTCGAGCACCACCGCACGGTCGGGGACCGGGTGCGCGAGCTGGTCGGCGCCGGGTTCCGGCTGCTCGACCTGGTCGAGCCGGAGTGGCCGGAGGGGCACGAGCAGGAGTGGGGCGGCTGGTCGCCGCTGCGCGGGCGGCTGATCCCGGGGACGGCGGTCTTCGTCGCCGAGCGGGGCTGAGGGGGGCTGAGCCAGGGGGCTGAGGCGGGGGCGCGGCCGGGGCTGAGGCGGGGCGCGGCCGGGGAGCGCAGCCGGGGGCCGGGCCGCCGGATCGGGGAGACTGTCCCGGTGAACCCCGCCTGGCGCGACCTTCCCGTCCGCACCGCCCTGCCCGCCCTGCACCGCGCGCTCGACTCGGACGGCGTCGCCGTGCTGGCCGCCCCGCCCGGCACCGGCAAGACCACGCTGGTGCCGCTCGCCCTGGCGGGCCTGCTCGGCGACGGCCGCCCGGTGCGCCGCGTCCTGGTCGCCGAGCCGCGCCGGCTGGCCGTGCGCGCGGCGGCCCGGCGGATGGCCTGGCTGCTCGGCTCGGCGGTCGGGGGCGAGGTCGGCTTCACCGTGCGCGGCGAGCGGCGCGCCGGGCGGGACACCGTGGTCGAGGTGGTCACCACCGGCGTGCTGCTCCAGCGGCTCCAGCGTGACCAGGAGCTGACCGGCGTGGACGTGGTCGTGCTGGACGAGTGCCACGAACGGCACCTCGACGCCGACACCGCGCTCGCCTTCCTGCTGGACGTCCGGGCCGCGCTGCGGCCGGAGCTCGGCGTCGTCTGCGCCTCGGCGACCTCCGACACCGCGGCCTGGGCCGAGCTGCTCGGCGGCGCGCCCGTCGTGGAGGCGCACGGCATCGCGCACCCGGTGGAGACGGTCTGGGCGCCGCCGCCGCGCGCCGTCCGGCCCGCCCACGGCACCCGGGTCGACCCGGCGCTGCTGGAACACGTCGCCGCCACCGTCCGGCGGGCGCTCGGCGAACGGGACGGGGACGTGCTCTGCTTCCTGCCCGGCGTCGGCGAGATCGCCCGGGTGGCCGGGCCGCTCGACGGCGTCCCCGCAGACGTCCTGCAGCTGCACGGCCGGGCCCCGCAGACCGTGCAGGACGCGGCGCTCGCCGCCGGGGACCGCCGCCGGGTGGTGCTGGCCACCGCCGTCGCCGAGTCCTCGCTCACCGTGCCCGGCGTGCGGGTCGTGGTCGACGCCGGGCTGGCCCGCGAGCCGCGCACCGACCACGCCCGCGGCCTGGCCGGGCTGGTCACCGTCCGCGCCTCACTGGCCGCCGCCCGCCAGCGGGCCGGCCGGGCCGGGCGCGAGGCCCCCGGCACGGTGTACCGCTGCTGGGCGGAGGCCGAGGACGCCCTCGCCGCCCGCTACCCGACGCCCGAGATCGCGCTCGCCGACCTCACCCCGTTCGCCCTCCAGGCCGCCTGCTGGGGCGACCCGGACGCGACCGGCCTCGCGCTGCCGGACCGGCCCCCGGCCGGGGCGATGGCCGCCGCCCGGCAGACGCTGCAGGCCCTCGGGGCCGTTTCCTCCGACGGCCGGGCGACCGAGCGCGGTGTGCGACTCGCCCGCACCGGGCTCCACCCCCGGCTGGGGCGCGCGCTCGTCGACGGCGCGGCGGCGGTCGGTGCGCGGCGGGCGGCCGAGGTGGTGGCACTGCTGTCGGAGGAGCCGCCGCGTGCGTTGGGGGACGACCTGGGTGCGGTGTGGCGGACGGTCCGTTCGAGCAACGACCCCTACGCCGGGCGCTGGCGCGAGGAGGTCCGGCGGTTGCAGCGGGCCGCGGGTGACGCGCCCGCTACCGCGCTGCCGGACGCGACCACCGTCGGGCTGGTCGTGGCGCTCGCCTTCCCGGAGCGGATCGCCCGCGCCCGGGTGGAGCGGCCCGCGCCGGGTGAGCGCAGCCCGTACCTGATGGCGTCCGGGACGGCCGCCGAACTCGCGCCGGGTACGGCGCTCGGCGCTCTGCCGTGGCTGGCTGTGGCGGTCGCCGACCGCCCGGCCGGCTCGCACTCCGCCCGGGTGCTGCACGCGGCCGCGCTGGACGAGGACACCGCCGTTCTCGCCGGAGCGGCTCTGCTCGGTGCGCGCGAGGAGGTCCACTGGGAGACGCGGCGGGGTGAGGTCGTCTCCCGGCAGGTGGAATCGCTCGGCGCCATCGAACTGTCGGAGAAGCCGCTGGCCCGCCCGGACTCCGCACTTGTCCGAGCCGCCCTGCTGGAGGGCCTGACCCGCGAGGGCGTCAGCGAGCTGCTGACCTTTCCGTCCAACCTGCGCGAACGCCTCGCGTTCCTCCACGCCGCCATCGGCGATCCCTGGCCGGATGTCGCCGATGCCGCCCTGCTGGAACGCGCCGACGAGTGGCTGGAACCCGAGCTTTCGCGCGCCCGCCGCCGCAGCGATCTGGCGAGGATCGATACGACGGCAGCCCTACAGCGCCTGCTCCCCTGGGCCACCGGCGAGGCGGGCCGGCTGGACGAGTTGGCCCCCGAGCGCATCACGGTGCCGTCCGGCTCGAAGATACGAGTCGACTACAGCACCGAACGCCCGGTGCTGGCCGTCAAGTTGCAGGAACTCTTCGGCTGGACCAGGACTCCCACCCTGGCCGCCGGCCGCATCCCGCTGACCATCCACATGCTGTCGCCCGCAGGCCGCCCCGCTGCCGTCACGGGCGATTTGGAGAGCTTCTGGCGCAACGGCTACCACGCCGTCCGCGCCGAGCTCAGGGGCCGCTACCCCCGCCACCCCTGGCCCGAAGACCCGACGACGGCGGAGCCCACGAAGCGCACCAACGCCCGGAAGTAACAGGAGAAGGGCCCCGCTCCCCCGTCGACGGGTAGCGGTGCCCCGGGCAGCATGCAGGATCTGTCAGACGTCACCGAACTCGCCGGAGCGGACGGCCGTCACGAACGACTGCCATGCATCCACCGGGAAGGCGAGCGCGGGGCCGTGAGGGTCCTTGGAGTCACGGACTGGCACGGCCCGGGGGGACCCAATTGCCACCTCGACGCATTGGCCCTGCTGAGCGCTGTAGGAGCTCTTGCGCCAAACGGCGCTGCGCAGGTCATCCATGATCAAAACCCTTCCGCACTTCGCGAATGAACTCGATGCTCGCTACCCGGGACAATGCTTCGACCTGGAGGTGATCGTACTCACTGGCCCACTCGGCCAATGTCTCCGGATCGCGTTCGAGGAAGCCCCGCTTCTGAGTCTCCCCGTAGCCAACCATGGCCCTGTGCGGCGTGGTCAGCAACGTAATTGGATGCGCGAACGGCCTGAGTTCACCCAGCGAGAACGGGCTGACCTGAAGGAGCACGCGGGGCCGAGCCGCGAGAACCTCCAGGTGCTTCAGCTGCTCGACCATGACGTCACAGCTTCCGATTGACCGCCGCAGCGCTCCTTCGTCGATGACCGCGTGGATGAGCGGGGCAGGATCGCGAGAGAGTACCTGCTGCCTGTGGAGCAGGAGTTCGGTCCGCTCGTCGGCCTGCTGCTGGGTCGAGACGCCCCGACCCACCAGCGCCCCCTGATACGCCCGAACATACGCGGGGGTCTGCAGGAGGCTCGGGATGATGTTGATCTCGAAGAGGCGCATCGCCACAGCCTTCGACTCGTCGCGGAGATACTCCTCGAAGCCCTCGAAGAGGATGCGTTGTCCCGACTTGCCCCACTCCGCCAAAAACTGCTCACCCGGGCCAAACGCCCTGTCAAGTTCAGTTGCAATACGGCGAGTTGCTTTTCTTCGACCATTTTCGAGGGCCGAGATGTGCGACGACGTGCACCCGATCAGCTCCGCAAGGTACTCCTGCGTCCAGCCTCGCTCCTCGCGCAACGTGCGGAGGAGCGCACCGAACTCGGCCGCCGGGGACGCCTGTGGGTCAAGTTCCCTCTTGTTCAAGGCGATTCGCCCTACCAATCAAACGGCATGGACAACTTGAGCAGTTCTGAAGTCTAGACGACAGTGGAAGCGCTCGGTAGTCGAAGAACTACATTCCGCAGCACTCCGTTGTAGCGCCCTCAACTCCCTCCCCATTCCACTCCCGTCGAGGTGCCCCCATGCCTGTCTCCCACCGTCCCCGCACGTTCGCCGCCCGGCTCGACTCCCGTACCGCCTCCACCCCCGTCGCCCGCCACCTCCTCCGGGCCTACCTCGCCGCTCTCCCCTCCGGCCACCGCTACACCGACGTCGCCGAACTCCTCCTCGGTGAGCTCTTCGCCAATGCCGTCCAGCACTCCGACGCTCCGCCCGACCGCCTCATCGAGGTCCGCTTCGCCGTCGTCTGCGACCGCCTCCGACTCGAAGTCCACGACGCCGGCGCCGGCCGCCCCTCCCTCCGGACCACCACGCCCGACGACGAGCACGGGCGCGGCCTCCTCCTCGTCCACGAGCTCGCCGAGCGCTGGGGCTGCTGCCCCCGCTCCGGCGGCGTCGGCAAGTTCGTCTGGGCGCTGATCGCCCCCTCCCCCGCCCTCTCCCTCGTCACCGCCAAAGCGCGCCCCCGATGCAGCCACCCCCCGACACCCTCGCCCGGCACGCCCTCGCCCGCGGCTCCACCCCAGCCGAGGCCTACGCCCTCCTCGCCCGCCGCAGCGGCGAACGCCTGCTCTCCGCCCGCGCCGTCTGCCTCGCCCTCTCCATCCCCCTCGTCGAGACGACCCGCCGCCTCGCCGACTGCGCCCTCCTCGCCGACCCCCGCCCGGGATCCGAGGCCGACACCGGCGAACTCCTCGAAGCCCTCGGCGTCTTCGACGTCCCCGTCCCCCTCGACACCACCGGCCTCGCCGTCGTCGACCTCTTCCTCACCGCGATCGACGCGATGGGCGGCATCCGCGCCGGGCACCGGCACGGCCTGGACCGCTGGTTCACCACCGGCAACCTCACCGCCGGTACCTGTCCCTGGCCGCTGCCCGCCCCCTCCCCCGCACCGGCGACCCGGCCCACTACTGGACCGCCCTCGTCACCGCCGGCGAACTCCTCACCACCGGTCCCACCCCGGACCCCCGCATCAAACCCGCCCTCACCCACTGCCGCACCCGAGCCGCCACCCACACCTGAACCCCCCGCGCAGGAAGTCGGCCCCACCGACTTCCTGCACAGGCGCCGGCCAATGCGGCCCGTCGCGGATGGCCGGCAACTCCGCCCAGCAGACCAGTTGAAGTGACCCGAACCACCGAGACGAGAAGGAAGAATGACGCGGCCGCCCAAGCCGTGGGGCACCGGCAGGATGGGACCGCACGCGGCCAATGCCACGCTCCCGGCGAGCCCCGGCGATGGGGCCACGCCGGGCAGGGCCACGGACAGCGTGGTGACCGAGTCCTACGGCCAGGACCAGAGCCCCAGCTGATGGACGGCCGAAGCAGGCTGGTGCTGGCACTGACCAATGTCTCCGACATGACATCGGATGCGGTGCTGCGGGTGCCTGCCGAGTCCTCGACCAGCTCCTGCACCACGCGAATTGATCTCCGTCAACGGCCCCGGCTACCGGCTCATGAACCGCCTCGCCGCGATCGAACGCGCCGCCGACGCGGCCTGAACCGAAGACTTCGCGCCGACCCTATTCGTCGAGGAAGTGATACGCCCCGCTCGGGGATCCGATCAAAACGGTGCCGTCCCGGACCTGCCACTCGCTCATGCCGTCGGACTCGTGGCTGACAAGGAAGAGTCCGGTGATCAGGTCGTTGTCGCTGTCGGAAGCCGGGATCCCCGCCACACGGCGCAGTTGTTCCAGGAGCTGGTCAGCGGACTGCGCGCGCATCTCGGCCCCGAAGAAGACCCAATTGGTGAAGTTGTACTGCCTCGCGGGGAAGGCCCAGCCGCCGGCATAGGTCTGGTCTGGATCGTCCGCGCCGACGATCTCCTCGACCTGGATGAGCTGCCTGTCATCACACTCCAGCCAGCCCCTGATCCGGACAAACACACCCACGACGACCACCCCCACATCCCAAGCGCCGTTCGCCCGGCGCCAGCGCACCATAGGCGTGGTCGGATGATCCAGCAAAGCGCTTTACGGACCCCCATGCAGCGGTCAGCTCCCCCGCCCATCCGCGAACGCCACCGCGCTGTCCAGGAACTCCTCGCCCAGGGCCGGTCCCTTCGCGGGATCAGCCGCGACCTGCTGGATCATGAACCGCCGCGAGCACAGCACGATCTGCCCGCCCTGCGGCAGTTCGCGGACGGACTCCTCCACCACCGGGACGCCGAACACCCCGACTAGCGCGAAGAGTGGCGACCCCAGACACCTGAGCCGGCCCGGCGAAGCCACCGGCCGGTTCCTGCCGATCTGACCAGGTACGACACCTCGGCACCCGTACCGACACACGGGAAGTCGGCTCCACCGACTTCCCGTGCGGCACGAGCTCGGGTCAGGAGGAGGCCCACCAGGTCGCGGGCGTCGCGACCGTGTAGCCCAGCGACTCGTACAGCGGCCGGCCGAGCTTCGAGGCGGTGAGCGTGGCCGGCAGGTCCGCCAGGTGGGCGAGGGCGCCGAGCATGACGGCCCGGCCCACGCCGCGCGACCGGAACGCCGACGACGTGCTGATCCAGTAGTGGCTGCCGACGCCGTCGGCGAGGACGCTGACGCCGGCGCCTGCGGTCTCGCCGTCGATCGTGGCGATGAACACGTCCACGCCCGGCTGTTCGATCAGCGCCGCCGGGAAGAGTTCGCCGGGGCGGTAGGGCTCGAACCCGTCCAGTTCGAAGCCCTCGATCACGACCCGCTCGGCCGTCCGGAGGTCCTCGGACCCCCGTACCCGGGTCACCTCCAGGGCCGGTTCCGCGACGGGCCCGGGCAGGCGCAGCATGACCGGCATCTGCCAGTTGCGCATGCCCAGGTGGCTCAGGTCGGCCGAGCTGAACGGGTCCTCGACGGTGGCCGACCCCGCGGCCCCGCGGACCAGCTCGCTCACCTCGGCCAGTTCACCCGGGTCGAGGTCGGGCTCCTGGATCAGGATCCGCAGCCCCGCGCGCTCGTCGCCGTCGACGGCGACGAATCCGCGGCGCCGGATCACCTCGTGTCCCCGGCTTCGGCCGGTCGCGGTCCAGAAGGCGGCGGAGTTCCGGGCCTGGCGCAGCGGCGCCTCGGCCAGGGACATGGGGGGCTGTTCGGTCGGCGTGGTTCCGGTTGTCATTGTGCCTACGCTAGTACGGAATTGATCAACTACACGGGCCAATTCCGCAGGAAGCCGACCGGGCCGCGTCCGGGTCGGGACCCGTGCCGTGGACCGGCGGAGCGCAGCGGCGGGCCCGGACGCCGAAGCGCCCGGGCCC
>NZ_JBEYVJ010000019.1:0-51873 GCF_040643935.1 Kitasatospora sp. NPDC047058
GATGAACCTGATCCAGTCCCAGCTCCCGCCCGCGGGCAGCCAGGGCTGACACCCGGACAGCACCGTGCCCCGGGTGGTCGCGACCACCCGGGGCACGGCCGTCCACGGTGTCCGTGGGCGTCCATGGGCGTCCGTCGGCGTCCGTCGGTGTCCGTCGACGTCGTCACGCCGACCTGGCCACGGCGGACGCGGCGCCGGTCAGACCGCCACGGGCTCCCGGCGCTCCGCTGCCCGCGGCGGTAGCCGGCGGCGTCCTCCCGCCCGGGATCGCAGGAGGTGTCCACCAAGCCGAGCGGCCCGCGGACCCTGGCCTCCAGCAGATCGTCATACCGCTGTCCGGCCGCGTCCGCCGGCAGCAGGCCCGCAGCCCGCAGCCCGCAGCCGAGGCTGGAGTAGCGCACCTGCGCGCCCGGGTCCGGCGCGCGGAGGAATCCGGGAGGCGTTCACCCGTCTGCACGCGGCCGGCTCCATTCGGGTACCGCCGGGTGCCACGTGGGGAGGCAGCAGAAGCCGCCGAGGCTTAAGTCCTGAAATATGGCAATCAGGATGTCTTCCCGCGCAACCGGCTAGAATGTCAAAGACGCATCAAGATCCCGCGAACCCGTCAAGCCCCCTTGAGGTCTCGCGAGGTCCCGCGTCACAGGGCGCGCCGGGAAGTCTGGTCGGCACTGCACCACAGGTGCATCCGTACGCCGTTCCCCGCCCCAGGAGGTCACGCGTGGCCAGCCAGCCGCCAGTCAACGAGCCGACGACCCGACGCCGCCAGCTCTTCGGCAGGCTGCCCCTCCCCGAGCGCACCTTCATCACCGACGCGCTGCGCACCGAGACGGTCGGCGGCGTCCTGCTGCTCGTCGCCGCCGTGGCGGCGCTGATCTGGGCCAACGTCTGGCCGGAGGCGTACGAGACCGTCCTCGACCACACCGTCGGACCGTCCACGCCGCTCCACCTGGACCTGACCCTGGAGGCCTGGGCCACGGAAGGCCTGCTGACGATCTTCTTCTTCGTGGCAGGCATCGAGCTCAAGCGCGAGTTCGTGGCGGGCGAGCTGCGCAGCCCGAGCGCCGCCGTACTGCCCGTCATAGCCGCGGTCTGCGGCGTGGCGCTGCCGGCGGTCCTGTTCGCCGTGACCAACTCCGGCAGCGGCGGACACCTGGGCGGCTGGGCGATCCCGACCGCGACCGACATCGCCTTCGCGCTCGGTGTGCTGGCCGTGGTGGGCAGTCACCTGCCGTCCGCGCTGCGGGCCTTCCTGCTGACCCTCGCCGTGGTGGACGACCTGATCGCGATCCTGATCATCGCGATCTTCTACAGCTCCGGCATCAAGCTCTGGGCACTCGGGCTGGCCCTCGCCGGCCTGGTGCTGTTCTGGTTCCTGCACCGGCGCGGCGTGCACGGCTGGTACCTGTACGTGCCGCTGGCCTTCCTGATCTGGGCGCTGATGCACGAGAGCGGTGTGCACGCCACGGTGGCGGGCGTCGCGATGGGCCTGATCCTGCGCTGCCACCGCGTCGGCGACGAGGAGCAGTCCCCCGGCGAACACATCGAGCACCAGGTCCGCCCGCTCTCGGCCGGGCTGGCCGTTCCCGTCTTCGCGCTGTTCGCCGCCGGGGTGACCGTCTCGGGGCCGGCGCTGGGCGAGGTGTTCACCCAGGCCACCCCGCTCGGGATCATCCTCGGCCTGCTGGTCGGCAAGACCGTCGGCATCTTCGGCGGCACCTGGCTGGTCGCCCGCTTCACCCGCGCCGAGCTGAACCCGCAGCTCAAGTGGGCCGACATGTTCGCCCTCTCGGTGCTGGCCGGCATCGGCTTCACCGTCTCACTGCTGATCAGCGAGCTGGCCTTTGCGGACGACCCGGCACTGGCCGACCGCTCCAAGGCGGCCGTGCTGGTGGGCTCACTGCTCTGCGCGCTGCTCGCCACCGTGCTGCTGAAGCTGCGGAACCGGCACTACCGCGAGCTGTGCGAGGAGGAGGACCGCGACCTCGACGACGACGGCGTCCCCGACGTCTACCAGCAGGACGACCCGGCCTGGCGGGCCCGGACGGCGAAGCCGGTCAACCACCCGGCGAACCGTGCCACGGACGGCCCGGACGGCCCCGCCTCCGACACGAACCGCTGACGGCACGGCCCCTCCGCACGGGAACACATCCCTCCGGCGGGGCCCCCGGAGTGGTGTGCGACTGACCGCTGGGGGCATGATTCTGAGCTGTCGACAGTCCACTGACGCCTCCGGGCCCCCTCCGGCACCCGGAACCACACCGCACGGCGGCGTCACGCCGCACAGCCGCAGAGGAGAACAGCTGATGCCCGCAGGAGCCGCAGACCCGTCCAGCAACGGCCGGGCGCCCTACGAGGGCGAGCGTTCGGTGGGGCAGCTGTTCGCCGCGGCCACCGCCGACCTGTCCGCCCTGGTCCACGACGAGATCGCGCTCGCCAAGGCCGAGCTGCGCGCGGACGTCAAGCGCGGCGTCTCGGGCGGTGTCTCGCTGACGGTCGCCGGTGTGGTGGCGCTGGCCTCCGTGCCGATGCTGAGCGCCGCTGCGGCGTACGGGATCCACGCGCTGGGACTCTCGCTCGGCTGGTCGTTCCTGATCGTGGCCGGCGGGTACCTGCTGCTCGCGGCGATCCTCGGACTGCTGGCGCTGCACTCGTTCAAGAAGATCGAGAAGCCGGTCCGCACCATCGAGGGCGCCCAGAAGACCGCCGACGTGCTGAAGAACGCCCGTCCGCGCCCCGCCACCCAGGAGGAGATCGACCGCGCCCTGGGCCGCATCCCGTAGTCCACCGCGGCTTCCGTCGGTTCCCACCGCGACGCCCGACAATCCGCACCACGGCGTCCCCCGGTCCGCACCGCGGCCCGGGGGACGCCATCGGGCAGTACGCCGGACGGTGCGCCGGGCGGCAGCCCCGCGGGCGGCCGGACGCACCGAGAACGAGTGCCGGGCGCGTCTCCGGCGAACGGATGTGACACGCTCTCGGTATGCCGCTCGACCAGAAGCCCCTGCCCGCGCAGCCGTCCGCCGGCTCCGACCCCGACCGCACGGACGGTCAGGACGCCGTCGGCGAGACCGCCGGCACCGCCGAGGGCGCGACCGGGATCGCCGGGGAATCCGGGGACGCCGCCCGGGCAGCGGCCGGGCCGGCCGCCTGGGACATCCGGCAGGCGGGCCCCTGGACGCACCGCGACCTCGCGGCCAACGGCGCCCGGTTCCACATCGCCGAGCTGGGCTCGGGCCCGCTGGTCCTGCTGGTGCACGGCTGGCCCGAGTACTGGTGGGCCTGGCGCCACCAGCTGACCGCGCTCGCCGAGGCCGGCTACCGGGCCGTCGCGCTCGACCTGCGGGGCATCGGCGGCAGCGACCGCACCCCGCGCGGCTACGACCCCGGCAACCTCGCGCTGGACATCACCGGTGTGATCCGCTCGCTCGGCGAGAACCGGGCGCACCTGGTCGGGCACGCCTCCGGCGGGACGCTGTCCTGGGTGGCGGCCGTGATGCGGCCGTCGGTGATCCAGAGCCTCACCGTGGTCTCCGCCGCGCACCCGCGCGACCTGCGCCGGGCGCTCCTGACCGACCGCCGCCAGATGGCCGCCTTCGAGCACGTGCTGGGCTTCCAGCGGCCGTGGATACCGGAACGCCGCCTGGTGGCCGACGACGCCGCGCTGGTCGGCCGCTACCTGGACGCCTGGACCGGCCGCAACCAGCTGGACCGGGCGGCGGTGGCCGCGTACCGGCAGGCGATCCAGATCCCCAGCACCGCGCACTGCTCGATCGAGCCGTACCGCTGGCTGCTGCGGTCGATGGCCCGTCCGGACGGCATCCAGTTCGCCCGCCGGATGAAGAAGCCGATCACCGCGCCGACCCTGCACGTCCAGGGCGCCTCGGACCCGGTGCTGCTGTCGCACACCGCGCTCGGCGGCGGGGAGTACGTGGCGGCACCGTACCGCTGGCGGCTCATGCCGGGGGTCGGGCACTTCCCGCACGAGGAGGCGCCGGAGGAGTTCACCGCCGAGCTGCTGGACTGGATCGGCCGGCACAAGGACTGAGCCCCGGCCCGGGGCGGCCCGGCGGACCCGGTCAGCCCGGCGGACCCGGGGGCGGCCGGACCCGGGGCCGTCCGGCTGGCCGGGACTTCGGACCTGAGACCCGGGACCAGGGACCCAACTCCCTTGACGGATTGCTCATATGACAAACGCATAGGACAAGTTGCCGCCCGTCGAAGCGGTTACGCCGACCGGCCCAGGGGCATCCATTGCGGTATGACCTGGATGCCCGATCGCGGCAGCGCCCCGCGCGGCCGACGCCACAACAGCTCGCAGAGGTCCGGCCACCGCCCCGACTGGGCGGACGACCTGGGGTACGACGGCGTGGACCGCCGTCAACGCTCGGCGCGGCGGCAGCTCGGCATCCCGCACATCCTCGGCCGGCGCGCCCGTTGGGTGGGCGCACGGCTGCGGCGCGAGACCTGAGGGCGCGCGCCGTTCCGGGCTCCGAGCCCGCCCCGAGGGCCTGAGCCTCGCGGGCTCGGTCCCAGCGGGCTTGATCCCCGAGGCCTGATCCCCGAGGGCCTGATCCCCGAGGGCTTGACCCCCGAGGGCTCGGTCAGAGCGCGCAGCCCTGGGTGTCCACCCGGCCGGTCGCGGTGCTCCCCTGGACGGCGTCCTCGCGCACCTCGGCGGCGGTCAGCACGTAGCCGGTGTCCGCGCTGTCCAGCGACTTCGCGAAGACCACGCCGAACACCTGGCCGTCCGGGGTGAGCAGCGGCCCGCCGCTGTTGCCCTGGCGGACCAGCGAGCGCACCGAGTAGACGTCGCGGACCACCGCGCCGCGGTGGTAGATGTCCGGGCCGTTGGCCTGGATCCGGCCGCGGATGCGGGCCGGCTGGACGTTGAAGGCACCGTTCTCGGGGAAGCCCGCCACGATCGCGTTGTCGTTGGTCTTGGCCTCGCCCGCGAAGGCGAGCGCGGGCGCGTTGAGCTTGGGCACGTCCAGGATCGCGATGTCGCGTTGCCAGTCGTAGCGGACGACGGTCGCGTCGTACAGCTGGCCGGCGCCGCCGATCTGCACGGTGGGTTCGTTCACGCCGCCGACCACGTGGGCGTTGGTCATCACCCGGTGCGGGGCGTAGACGAAGCCGCTGCCCTCCAGGGTCTTGCCGCAGGCGGTCGCGGCGCCGACCACCTTGACCAGGCTCTGCTTCGCCCTGGCCACCGCCGGGCTGGCGGCCAGCGCCGGGTCGGGCAGGTCGACCTGGGTGATCGGCTCGTGCTCGAAGGGGTTGAAGACCTGCGGGAAGCCGTTGCGGGCGAGCACCTTGGAGAAGTCGGAGAACCAGTTGGGCGCGTCCGAGGGCAGGGTGTCCTGGACGGCCCCGAGCACCCCGGAGCTGCGGACCTGCTTGGAGACGGTCGGCAGGGACGTTCCGGCGAGGGCCGAACCGATCAGCCAGGCCACCAGCAGCATCGAGATCACGTTGACCACGGCGCCGCCGGCCGCATCCAACGCCTTGGCCGGTCGTTTGTCGATGTGACCGCGCAGCTTCCAGCCGAAGTGCGTGGTGATCGCCTGGCCGACGGCCGCCAGCACGATGACCACCACCACGGCGATCACCGAGGCGGTGGTGCCGGGGCTGAGGTGGTCGAGCAGCAGCGGCAGCAGTTGGACGGCGATCAGGCCGCCGCCGAGGAAGCCGAGGACCGACATGACGCCGACCACGAACCCCTGGCGGTAACCCGACACGGCGAACCCGACGGCGGCGGCGATCAGCAGCAGATCCAGGACGTTCACTCCGACACCCTCCCACGACCCCCCCGGCCTCTACGCAAACGGCCTGGTGGGCGCCTGTGCGGACCACCGGGCGGGCGGCTGCCCGGGCGTCCGCGCGGACGCCCGGACGGGCGGTCCTGCCGACGCCCGTCCGTACCGCCCGGCCAACCCGTACCACCCGTACCACCCGGCCCGCCCGGCCCGCCCGGCCCGCCCGTCACGTCTTCCCGGCCTCGCCGCCCAGCAGCGCCCGGAAGCGGTCGCGCTCGCCGCCCTGGGCCAGCTCGATCGCGTCCTCCGAGAGGTCGACGGTCCGGGTGGTGTCCCAGGGCAGCTCCAGGCCGCTGTGGTGCAGCACCCGGTCGATCACCCCGGCGGTGAAGCCCCAGACCAGCCGGCCGCCGACGGCGAAGGCCGGGCCGAGGTGGCCGGACGGGTGACGCAGCCGGGCCCGGTTGGCCGGGTCGGTCAGCTCGGAGATCGGCACCCGGAAGACCGCGCCGGTCTCGCCCGCGTCCACCGGCCGGACCGGCGACTCGGTGCGCCACCAGCCGAGCACCGGGGTCACCACGAACCGGCTGACCGGGATGTACAGGGCGGGCAGCGCGGCGAAGACCTGCACGCCGGCGGGGTCGAGGCCGGTCTCCTCCCAGGCCTCGCGCAGCGCCGCCGCGACCGGACCGGGCCCGGCCGGGTCGCCGTCCTCCGGGTCCAGCGCGCCGCCGGGGAAGGACGGCTGACCGGCGTGCGAGCGCAGCGACCGGGCCCGCTCGATCAGCAGCAGGTCCGGGCCGTCCGCGCCCTCGCCGAAGAGCATCAGGACGGCGGCGGCGCGCCCGCCCTCGGCGGGCGGCAGGAAGCGGCTCAGCTGCTCGGGCAGCACCCGCTCGGCGGCGTCCCGGACCGGCTCCAGCCAGGCCGGCAGGCCGTCCCGTTCGATCACCGCGGTCATCCGGCCACCGCCAGGTCCGCGACGTGCCCCTGGTGCGCGGCGGCGTCGGCCCGCGCCGCCGCCTCGCCCGGATAGTCGGCGGGCGGCCGCAGCCGCTGGCCGGGCTGCCCGCCCATCTCGTACTTCAGCAGCTTCTTCGCCTTCTCCGGGTCGGTCTCGCCCTCCCCGTACGACGGGCAGAGCGGCGCGACCGGGCAGGCCCCGCAGGCCGGCTTGCGGGAGTGGCAGATCCGCCGGCCGTGGAAGACCACCCGGTGCGAGAGCATCGTCCAGTCCGACTTCGGGAAGATCTCCGCGACCGCCGCCTCGACCTTCTCCGGGTCCTCCTCCGCCGTCCACCCGAAGCGGCGCGCCAGCCGCCCGAAGTGGGTGTCGACGGTGATCCCCGGCACGCCGAACGCGTTGCCCAGCACCACGTTGGCGGTCTTGCGGCCGACACCCGGGAGGGTCACCAGGTCGGCCAGCCGACCGGGCACCTCGCCGCCGAAGTCGTCCCGCAGCGCGATCGAGAGGCCGATCAGCGACCTCGCCTTGGCCCGGAAGAAGCCGGTCGGCCGGATGATCTCCTCCAGCTCCTCCGGCACCGCCGCCGCCATGTCCTCCGGCGTCGGGTACTTCGCGAACAGTGCGGGCGTCGTCTGGTTCACCCGCAGGTCGGTCGTCTGCGCCGACAGCACGGTGGCCACCAGCAGCTCGAACGGGTTCTCGAAGTCCAGCTCGGGGTGCGCGTACGGGTACAGCTCCGCCAGCTCCCGGTTGATCCTCCGGGCCCGCCGCACCATCGCCAGCTGCGACTCCGGCTTCCGCGGCTTCACCGCCGCCGGCTTCTTCTCGACCGGCTTCTTCTCGGCCGGCCTCCCCGCCGCCGCCTTGACGGCCGTTTTCTTCGCCGCCGGCTTCTTCACCGCCGGCTTCTTCGCGGCCGCCGCCACCGCCGGCTCGGCCGCGGCCTTCCGGACCTTGCTCTCTGCCATGCCCGAAGGCTACGCCGAACAGCCCACCCGATGGCCGCTTTCGCCCACCGCCCGGACGCCGGTGCGGACGCGCCCGGGAGCCGCCCGCCCCGGACGGACGAGCGCCCCCGGACAGGGCGCGGCGGGCTCAGCCGCGGAAGATGCGGCCGTCCTGGCGCTTCAGGGCCTGGTTCCAGCCGGAGAGCCCGTCGGGCCGGACGCCGATCTCGCCCACGTAGGCGGCCGAGGGGCGGATGATCTTGCCGAGACGCTTCTGCTCCAGGATGTGCGCGCTCCAGCCCGCAGTGCGGGCGCAGGTGAACATCGGCGTGAACAGCTCGGCGGGGATCTCGGCGAAGTCGAGCACGACGGCCGCCCAGAACTCGACGTTGGTGGCGAGCACCCGGTCGGGCTTGCGCTCCTGCAGCTCGGCGAGCGCGGCGGCCTCCAGGGCGGCGGCGGCCTCGTAGCGCGGCGCGTCGAGCTCCTTCGCGGTGCGGCGCAGCAGCCGGGCGCGCGGGTCCTCGGCCCGGTAGACCGGGTGGCCGAAGCCCATCAGCCGCTTGCCGCCGTCCAGCAGGTTCTTGACGTAGCGACGCGCGTCGCCGGCCTCCTCGACCTCGTCCAACATGTGCAGCACCCGGGACGGGGCGCCGCCGTGCAGCGGGCCGGACATGGCGCCGATGGCGGCGGAGAGGCAGGCCGGGACGTCGGCGCCGGTGCTGGCCACGACACGGCCGGTGAAGGTGGAGGCGTTCATGCCGTGCTCGGCCGCGGACATCCAGTACGTGTCGACCGCCTTGACGTGCCGGGGGTCCGGCTCGCCGCGCCAGCGGATCATGAACCGCTCGACGATGTTATCCGAGCGGTCGATCTCGCGCTGCGACACCGCGGGCCGGCCGAGGCCGCGGGCGGCCTGGGCGACGAAGGAGAGGATCATCACCGAGGTCCGGGCCAGGTCCTCACGGGCCTGCGCGTCGTCGATGTCGATCAGCTGCTGGGTGCCCCAGTACGGGGTCATGGTGGCGATCGCGGCCTGGACGTCGGCACGGAGGTTGCCGGAGTGCACCGGGATCGGGAACGGCTCGGCGGACGGCAGACCACGGTCGAAGTCGCCGTCGACCAGCAGCCCCCAGATGTCGCCGTAGGAGACCTTGTCGACGAGGTCCTCGACGTCGATGCCGCGGTAGCGGAGGATGCCGCCGTCGCGGTCCGGCTCGGCGATCTGGGTGTCGAAGGCTACGACGCCCGCGAGTCCCGGGTTGACATCTGCCATGGTGTTGCTCCTCGCATGCGCTGATTCGGATTCAACGTGGTGGGTGGCGACGGCCGTCCGCCGTTGGGTCGGGGCGGCCGCCGGAGATCTGAGGGCCCCGCTTACGGGCGCGGGCGTCTAGGGTGTGCGGAGCAGGACCTCGGCCGCCGCGGCGGCCGGGTCGAGCGCCGGGATCTCGCCAGTGCGGTCCCGGGCCGTCCAGGCCGCCGCGCAGAGCGCCCGCAGGGCGTCCACCGGGTCGGGGCCGTGACCCTCCAGCAGCAGCAGCCCGTCCGCGGTCCGGGCCAGCCAGCCCCTGCAGTGGAACGCGTCGTCCCCGGCCGTGACCTCCGACTGCGGGGCGAGCAGGCCCCGCAGGTCGGCGGCGACGTAGGTGGGGCGCTCCCCGGGCGCGGCGGCGAGCAGTTGCCGGGCCGTCGTGACGCCGGTGAGCACCAGCAGGCTGTCCACGCCGCCGTTGACGGCGCCCGCGATGTCGGTGTCCAGGCGGTCCCCGACCACCAGCGGCCGGCGGGCGGCCGTCCGGAGCATCGACTCGCGGTGCATCACGGGCATCGGCTTGCCGGCGACCTGCGGCCGCGCGCCGGTCGCGGCCCGCACCACGCCGACCAGGGCGCCGTTGCCGGGCGCCCGGCCGCGCTCGGTCGGCAGGCTGAGGTCGGTGTTGGAGGCGATCCAGGGCAGTCCGGCCGCGACGGCGTAGGAGGCCTCGGCGAGCTGCGGCCAGCCGACCCCCGGGTCGAAGCCCTGGACCACCGCGGCCGGGCCGTCGGCGAGCGAGCCGACCGGCCGGAGCCCGTGCTCGCGCAGCGCCTCGTCGAGCCCGCGTCCGCCCACGACCAGGACGGCCGATCCGGCCGGCACCTGCTCGGCGATCAGCCGGGCCGCCGCCTGGGCCGAGGTGACCACGTCGTCGGCGCAGGTCGGCACGCCGAGCCGGGTGAGGTGGCCGGCGACATCGGCGGGGGTGCGCGAGGCGTTGTTGGTGACGTACGCCAGGCGCATCCCGGCCCGGCCGGCCCGGTTCAACGCGTCGACGGCGTGCGGTACGGCCTCGGGGCCGGCGTAGACGACGCCGTCCAGGTCCAGCAGGGCGGTGTCGTACTCCTCGGCCGGGGCGCGGGGGCAGCCGGCCGGCCGGAGATGGGCGGGGAGGGCGGGGGCGGTCATTCCGGGCTCCGGGGGGACGAGGGGGAGGCGGCGGCGACGGCCCGGGCGAGCAGCACCTCGGTGCCGGCCAGGCCGAGCGAGCAGAAGACGCTGAGCTGCCCGGAGGCGGTGCGGCCGGCTGCGCGGCCGGTCAGCACCGCCCCGAGGCCGAGCAGCCGTTCCGGTGCGACCACGAGGCCGCCGGGCTGGTCGTGAGCCTGCTCCGGGGCGTCGGTCACCACCGGCGCGGCCCGTTCGAACAGCGTGCGGGGGAGTTCGGACCGGCCCGGGCCCTTGGGGCCGACGGCGTTGACGTGCGTGCCGGGACGGACCCAGGCGCCGTCCAGGACGGGGGTGGTGCTGGAGGTGGCCACCACCAGGACGTCGCAGGGCTCGGCCGCGGCCCGCGCGTCGGCCACCGCCGTGGCGGCGAGCCCCAGCTCCCGGCTGGTCCGGGCAACGAACGCCTCGCGCGCGGCCGGGGTGCGGCCGTGCACGAGCACCGACCGCAGCGGCAGCACGGCGGCGAGGCAGCGCGCCTGCGCCCAGGCCTGCTCGCCCGTCCCGATCACGCCGAGCACGGCGCTGTCCGGCCGGGCCAGGGCGCGGGCGGCGACGGCACCGATCGCGCCGGTGCGCAGCGGGCCGAGCGCCCGGCCGTGCACCAGGGTGGTGAGCCGTCCGCCGTCCCAGACGGCCGTCAGCTGGTCGCCGTCGGCGACGGTGTCGTAGATCCGGCAGCCGTGGACGGACCCGGCGAGCCGGCCCGCGGTGACCACCAGGTCCCCGTCGGCCAGCGGCAGCCGCACCCGGGGCGGGGCGTGCAGCCGGCCCTCGGCGTGCGCGGTCAGGGCCCCGTGCATCACCTCGACCGCCATGAGCGGGGCGGTCGCCAGGACGTCGCGGTCGGTCAGCAGGCGCGGGGCGGGGTTCACCGGGGCACCGCCCCGTTGCCCCAGGAGAGCGCGTAGACGTCGCACACGTTGGTGCCGGTGACCCGGCCCGGCAGGCAGCCGCCGATCGCGGACAGTGCGGCGTGGGTGTCGTTGCGGTCGAGCAGCGCGCGCCAGTCCAGGCCGAGGCCGGCTGCGAGCCCGAGCGACTCCCCGGTGACCCGGGCGCCCATCACGCCGGGCAGGAAGTCCTGGCCGTCGGTGGCGAGGGCGGTGAACGAGGCGTCGGGGAGGCCGGGGAGCTCCGGCAGCATCGCCCAGGCGAGCTCCTGGCAGCGCCCGCCGCGGCCGGGGCCGCGGACCGAGACGGTGACCTCGCCCGCGCCCACCAGACAGACCGGTCCGGGCGTGCGCTCGGCGAGCCGACGGGCCGCCGCACCGATCCGGCGGGCCACCTCGCGGGCCTCGCCCTGGACGCTGTCGCCGAGGCTGAACGCCCGGTAGCCCTGGGCGCGGGCGGCTGCCAGGGCGGCGTCCAGTGCGGTTTGCGGGCCGCCGACCTCGACGTTGAGGATCGCCGGGTCGGCCTGGGCCGTCGCGGCGCGGCGGGCCAGGGCGGCGCGGACCCGGTCCACCACGGCGGGCGGCAGGGCCGGGGCGACCTCGGCGAGCACCTCGGCGGCCCGGGCGTAGTGCACCGAGCCCGGGTAGGAGAGCCCCGAGGCCACCGCCCGGGCTCCCAGCTGCACGTTGTCGGAGAGCACCAGCCCCAGCAGGCGGGCCCGGCCGGCCATCGGCAGCAGCGCCCCGGCGTGGATGCCGGAGACCGCCTTGCGCAGCTCGTTGATCCGGGTGACGTCGATCCCGGCCCGGAGCAGGGCGGTGGTCAGCAGCCCGAGGTCGTCCAGGCCCAGCGGCGCGGACGGCCGGCTCACCAGCGCCGAACCGCCGCCGGAGACGGCGAGGACGACCAGGTCCCGCTCGTCGAAGTCCCGGCCGCGCAGGTACTCCCGGACGGCCAGGCCGGCCCGCAGGCTGCCCGGGCCGGGCACCGGGTGGTCCCCCGGGACGACGGTGAACCCGGCGACCGGCCCGGCCGGCGCCGCGGGCACCGCCACCCCGGAGCGGAAGGCGGCCCCGGCGGCGGACCGGACGGCCGTGCCCATCTCCACCGCAGCCTTGCCTACGGCCACCACGTGCACCCGGCCGGCCCGTGCAAGCAGCCCGGCCGCGGGCCCGCGGCGCAGCGCCTCCCGGACCAGCCGGCCGCCGTGTGCGGCGGTCAGTCCCGCTTCGGCGATGCCCAGCGAGTCCGCCGGCGCCAGATCGACCGTGGTCACGCGTCCTCCCGGCGGCATAGCGCCGAATTACGGCGCGGAGTGAATTCGAACCCCCTGTGCCCCAGGTCACAGGAAATCGACTGAAGGCGGGACCGGGGGGCGGGCTAGATTTGCTGGCAAAGCGAGTGCATTTCGTCCGACCGGTCCGAACGCAGCCGACGTCGTGCACTGCGCTGAAGCCTGCCAAAACCACCGGCGGTCCAGAACAGAACAAGGGGGTCGTGTTCGTGCCTGGCGCAATCGCGAGGGGTACAAACTCGGACAAGAACGAGGGAACCGGTCCGGCCGGCTCCTGGGCGGAGAAGAGCATCGGCACCGCGCTCTACGCGTACGCCGTCGGCCGGGACTCGGTCGCGCTCGACGAACTCGTGATGGTGGCCGGGGGGCCCGAGCACGAGGCCCGGGCCGCCGTCGCCCAGCTGCTGGACCTGAGACTGTTGCGGGCGACGGTGGAGAGCGCCGACCGGCTGGTCGCGGTTCCGCCGGCCACCGCGGGCGCCCAGGTGCTGATCCCCGCGATCCGCGAACTGCACGACCGCCAGCAGGAGATCAGCCGGGTCTACTCCGAACTCACCACCCTGATGGCGGTGTACGAGGACAACACCCTCGGCAGCTTCGAGAACCAGCGGATGCAGTACGTCACCGACCTGGCGGCGGTACGCCAGATCATCACCGGACTGTCGGCCCGGGCCGGCAGCGAGGTGCTCACCTCCCAGCCCGGCGGCGCCCGGCCCGAGCCGGAGCTGGCCGAGGCCGTCGAACGCACCACCACGCTGCTCGGACGCGGGGTGCGGATGCGCACGCTGTACCAGCACGCCGCGCAGTTCAGCCCGCCCACCATCGAGCACGTGCGGATGCTGGCCGAGCTCGGCGCCGAGGTCCGCACCGTCAGCGACGCCTTCATGCGGCTCATCGTGTTCGACCGGGAAACCGCCATCCTCTCCCTGCACAACCATCCGCAGGGAGCGCTGGTGGTGCGCGAACCGAGCATCGTCGACTTCGCGGTGCAGTCCTTCGAGCGCGCCTGGGCCGAGGCCACCGAGTTCCCCACCGCCTACGAGCGCGACAACGTGGTCAAGACCTCGGACGAGGTGAAGCAGGCGCTGGTCCGCCTGCTGGTGGAGGGGTACGAGGACCGGGTCATCGCCAAGCGCCTGGGCATCTCCCTGCGCACCTACCAGCGCCACCTCTCCGAGGTGATGCGGCGGATCGGCGCCAGGAGCCGGGCGCACGCCGGCTACCTGCTGCACAAGGCCGAACAGCTGGAGCAGTCCGAACAGCCCGGCCGGCCGGTGCAGGCCGGGGCGGCCGCGCAGCCGTCGGAACCGGTGCCGGCGGGGCGATCCGGAATTCCCCGGCCCCGGTGAACCTGCGGCCGGACAGCGCGGGCTGATTCGCCCGCCCCCTTCGCCCCGAGGCCGGTCCGCAACGCGGACCGGCCTCCTCCGTTTTCCCCGCCGAGGTGCCACAGAAATCCCGGATGGGTGTTTTCTCCCCCCGCGCAGTTGCGCCAGTCATACCTGCGACACCTCGAATGCATTCGGCTCTCCCTATCCACGGTGCAGAGTTCTCGTGCACCCCGGAGTTCGCCCCACCGAGCCCGTACAGAGAGAACACACGATGCACACAAAGCACTTTTCCGTCGTCCCCAAGCTCACCGCCCTGCTGTTCGCGCTGGCAATTCCCGTTGCCGCTCTCGCGGCCGGCTCCGGCCACCCGGCGGGCGCCTCCGTCACCGCGGCCGTCTCCCCGACGAGCGGAGCGAACGCCGACGACGACCTCGGTTGGGGCTGAGCCGGCGCTCGCGGAACCGAGGCGTTCCGCACCCGTCATTCCACCCGTCGCAACAGGAAAGGACATGACGTGCGTCTCCGACACGACATCGGCGGCCGGCCGGCCGGGGGCACCGGGCACCGGGAGGTGCTGGACGCCCCCGATGCCCGGCCGCTCTACGAAGTGCCCGAGGCGACGGACGCCGAGATCGACCGGGCGGCCGGTCTGGCGGCCGGGGCCTTCCGGTCCTGGCGGCGTTCGACACAGGCGGAACGGGCGGCCGTGCTCCGCGGCGCCGCCGCCCGGCTGCGGGAGCGCCGCGGGGAACTCGGCGCCCTGCTCGTCCGGGAGACCGGCCGGGTCGCCGGCCAGGCGGTCCGCGAGGTCGACGGCGCCGCCCGGATCCTCGACCAGTACGCGCAGGTGGACCTGGCGGAGTCCGGCCGCGTGATCAACCGCTCCTCCCCCCGCGTGTGGGGAGTCGAGGTCGCCGAGCCGCTCGGCGTGGCGGCCCTGGTCAGCGCCTGGAACGTCCCCCTGCAGCTCGCCGCGCACAAGGTGGGCGCCGCCCTCACGGCCGGCTGCACCGCCGTCCTCAAGCCGTCCCCGCTGGCCGCCGCGGCGGTCCAGGGCCTCGCGGACGCGCTGTACGCCGCCGGACTGCCGCACGGCGTGCTCTCCGTCCTGCACGGCGGCGCGGACACCGCCCGGGCGCTGCTCGCCCACCCCGAGGTCCGGGTGGTCTCCTTCACCGGCGGCGACGCGGCCGGCCGGGAGATCATGGCGGCCGCCTCCGACGGTCTGAAGAAGGTCGTCCTGGAACTCGGCGGCAAGAGCGCCAACGCGGTGTTCGCCGACGCCCCGATGGACCGGGTCGTGGACGGCCTGGTGGCGGGCTTCACCCGCAACCAGGGCGCCGTGTGCACTGCCGCCACCCGCATCCTGATCCAGCGCCAGGCGTACGACGAGGTCGTCGAGCGGCTGTCCCGCGCGGTGAAGAACCTGCAGGTCGGCGACCCGTACACGGCCGGCCCCGAGATCGGCGCGCTGCGCCACGCGGAGCTCGCCGCCACCATGGACACCGTCCTCGCCGGGAGCCGGCTGCAGGCCGGCGTCACGGTGACCGGCGGGGAGCGCGTCGAGGTCGCCGGCCGGACCGGCAGCTACCGTGCACCCGCCCTGATCACCGCCGGGCGGACGGCGGACGTCCCACTCGCCCGTCGCGAACTCTTCACCCCGGTGGCGGTGGTGGTCCCGTTCGACGACGAGGACGAACTCGTCGCCGCCGTCGAGGACAGCGACCACGGCCTGGCGGCAGGCCTGTGGACCGGCGACGTCGAGCGGGCCGAACGCATCTGGGACCAGCTGACCGTCGGCACCGTCTACCTCAACTCCTACCACCGCATCGACGCCATCCCGCTGGCCTCCGGAGGCCGCCGCGCCTCCGGCTTCGGCAGCGAGGGCGGCCGCCGCGGGGTCGAGGAGTTCATGGCGCCCAAGGCCATCCACTTCCCCCGCACCGGCTGGTGACCCGCTCACCGGCCGGACCACCACCGCACCGGCCGGCAACCGGCGCCGCCCGACACCCGGACGGCCCGTCACCGGCCGGCCCGGTGCACCGACCTGCCCGTCCGACCGTGTCCGTGGCCCGCTCCGGCCGCCACGGGCCACGGCCCGCCCGAACACGGAGACCACACAGCATGAGCCAGTACCGACTCGCCGCCGGCCGGATCGTCCAGCGCATCGAGCGGCCCGACGCCGAGGTCGTCGCCGCCTTCGCCGGCTACTACACCGGCATCGTCCTCGACTCGATGCGCAAGAGCGGCGCCATGGACGTCGGCCTCGCCCCGCTCGCCCCCGGCACCAGGGTCTGCGGCCCGGCCGTCACCTGCTTCGGGGCCGACCTGTCGATCCGCCGGATGGCGATCGACCTGGCCGAGCCCGGCGACGTCCTGGTGGTGGCCGCCGGCGGGATCCGCGACCGCGCCTGCTTCGGCGACGGCACCGCCCAGCGGATGACCATGAAGTCCATGGCCGGAGCGGTGGTGGACGGCGCGGTCCGCGACGCGGCCGGACTGCGCGAGCTCGGCTTCCCGACCTTCTGCCTCGGTGTCACCCCGCGCAACTACCACTACCCGATGGAGGCCGAGGAGGGCGCCGTCAACGTCCCGGTGGTCTGCGGCGGCGTTCCCGTCGAGCCCGGCGACCTGATCCTCGGCGACGACGACGGCGTGGTCGTGGTGCCGCGCGCGCTGGCCCCGGAGATCCGGCACGAGGTGGCGGCGAAGCTGGCCGCCGAGCGCGAGGTGCGCGGGTCGTGGACCGGCTACGAACCGTTCGACGTCGTGGACGAGCTGAAGCAGCGCGGCTATGCCTTCGAGTAGCCCCCCGGCGGGCGGCACTGCCGGGGGTGTCCCAGCGGCCCCGCGGACGGCGCTGGTCACCGGCGCCGGCGGCGGCGGCGTCGGCACCGCCGTCGCGCACCGCCTGGCCCGAACGCACCACGTCCTGCTGAACGGCGCACCCCGGCACCGCCCCGCCCTCGAAGAGCTCGCCGCCGCGATCCGGGCCGCCGGCGGCAGCGCCGAACCCCTCGTCGCGGACGTCACCGACCGCGACGGGCTGCACGCCGCACTGGCCGGCCGCCCGGTGGACGCCTTCGTCCACAACGCGGCACCCTCGCTGCCGCACCGGCCGGTCCACCTGTTGTCCCCCGAGGACTGGCGCGGGAACGTGGAGCCGGTCCTCGGCGGCGCGCTGAACGGCGTGGGCCTGGTGGCCCCCGGCATGATCGGACGTGGATCCGGCCGGATCGTCCTGGTCTCCTCCAGCGCGGCCTTCCGCGGCACCTTCGGCCGCAGCGCCTCGTACGCCGCCGCCAAAGCCGCCCTGCACGGGCTGGTCGCCCAACTCGCCCTGGAACTCGGGCCGTACGGCATCACCGCGAACGCCGTCGCGCCCAGCCAGGTGGCCACCCCCCGGGCCCTTCGCGGCGGCCGCCGGACGCCCGAGTCGCTGAGCCGGCAGGCCGCCGCCGTCCCGCTGCGCCGGATCGGCGAGCCGGACGACGTCGCCTCGCTGATCGCCTACCTGTGCGGCGCCCCGGCCGGCTACCTGACCGGCCAGGTGATCCGGGTCGACGGCGGCTCGTCCCTGGCCCCGCCCACCACGATGACTACGGAGATGAACACGTGAACGCAACCGTCCTGCCCAAGAGCCGCTTCGGCCGGGCCGGAGCCGCCGTCAGCCGGATCGGCCTGGGCACCTACCACCTGACGTCCGACCGCTCGGTGCCGCACGACGAGGCCGTGGCGATGGTCCGCGAGGCCGTCCGGCTCGGCGTGACCGCGATCGACACCGCCCCGCTGTACGGACTCGGCGAGGCGGAGTTCATCGTCGGCGAGGCGCTGCGCCCGGTCGGGGACGAGGTCTTCCTGATCAACAAGGTCGGCCGGTTCGAGAAGAGCATCCTCGCCCGCCACGGCGACTCCTGCTACAGCTCCAAGGAACTGATCCGGGCCCAGTTCGAGCACAGCATGCGTCTGCTCGGCCGCGACCGGCTCGACATGCTGCTGCTGCACGAGAGTGACTGGGCCGAATGGTGGGAGGACCTCGCCACGGCCCGCGGGCCGGTCATGGAACTCGTGGACGAGCTGAAGGCCGAGGGCCGGATCGGCGGCGTCGGCCTGTCCGCCCGCAAGCCGGAGGAGACCAGGCGGCTCTGCGACACCGGCCGGTTCGACTCGATCCTCTACGTGCACTACTGCAACCTGGTCTGGCAGGAGTCGGTGGACGGGATCCTCCCGCACGCCGAGGCCCAGGACATGGGCGTCGCGATCGGCGCCCCGTACCGCCAGGGCCTGCTGCTCGGCGGCGGCCCCGAGCAGGCGGCCCGGTTGCGCGCCGAGCGCCGCGCCTCGGTTCCCCCGGGGATCGTCCGGCGGATCGAGGAGGCGGAGCGGATCGCAGCCGGGGCCGGGCTCTCCATGCCCGAACTGGGGCTGCGCTGGCTGCTGTCCCAGCCGCGGGTGCACACCGTCATGGTCGGCCCGCGCAACGTGCGGGAGCTGGAGCAGAACGTCGAGTGGGCCGCCAAGCCGCCGCTCGAGGAGGCGCTGCTCAAGGAGATCGCCGGCCTGCGCGCGATCGAGCCCGGCTCGTGGGAGGCCTGACGTGACCGAACTCCGGGTAGCAGTGATCGGCCGCACCGGCGGCGGGAACTACGGCCACCAGCTCGACCGGGCGTTCGCCGTGGAACCGCGGGCGCGGATCGTCGCGGTCGCCGACGCCGACGAGGCGGCCGGCCGCGAGAAGGCCGCCGAACTCGGCGCACCGCAGCACTACACCGACCACCGCCGGATGCTGGAGCAGGAGCGCCCCGACATCGTCGTGGTCGCGCCCCGGCACCTGGACTGCCACCAGGAGCTGGTGCTGGACTCCCTCGCCGCGGGCGCCCACGTCTACTGCGAGAAGCCCATCGCGCAGAGCCTGGCCCAGGCCGACACCATGGTGGAGGCCGCGCAGCAGGCCGGCCTGCGGCTCGGCAACGCGCTGCCCTTCGTCCACGAGCCGCGGTTCCGGCAGGTCAGGGAGATCCTGGAGTCCGGCCGGATCGGCGACGTGGTGCAGTACCGCGCGGTGTGCAAGTGGGACCACCGCGGCGGCGGGCAGGACTTCCTCATCCTCGGCGTGCACTTCGCCGACATGCTGCGCCGACTGGCGGGCGACCCGGTCGACTGCTTCGCCCGGGTCTCGGCCGGCGGGCGTCCGCTCTCCCCCGAGCACGTCGAGTCCGGCCCGGAGGCGGCCGGCCTGGTGGCGGGGGACGCCATCCACGCCTCGTACGGGTTCGGCGGCCGGCGCATCGGCACGATCGAGTCCTGGCGGGTGGGCATCGAGGAGCGCCCGCTCCAGCCGTACCGGCTGGAGATCCGGGGCACCGAGGGCATCCTGACGGTCCGCGCCCCCTACGCCGACCACTCGCTCTGGTACTACCCGCTGCCCGAGGTCGTCCCCGGCGGCCCCGGGTGGGAGCGGCTGGACACCGAGGAGATCCCGTTCTACGGGCGCTACCACCAGCTCGCGGCGACCGACTTCGTCGACGCGGTGCTGGAGGGCCGGCCACCGGCCTGCAGCGGGGAGGACGGCCTGGCCGCGCTGGAGATGATCCACGCGGCGTACCAGTCGGAACTGGCCGGCGGCCCCGTCGCGTTCCCGCTGGTCAACCGCGAGCACCCGCTCGACAAGCTGTTCGCCGCGGCCCGCTGAGCCACCGGGCGGTGCGGGCCCCCCGCCCGCACCGCCCGCGCGCTCCCCGCGACCGCACCCGCCCCGCGACCCCGCCACCCCGCGCCCGCCCGCTCCGAGAGGAGTCCCGTGGACGGCACCCCACCGTCACCGCCACCCGCCGCCACCATGCACAGGTTCTGGCTGCTCACCCTCGCCGCCGCCGTCTCCAAGCTCGGCAACACCTTCCTGAACCTGGCCATGCCGTGGACCCTGCTGGCCGACACCGGCTCGCCGCTGCTGGCCGCCCTGAGCCTCGGGGTGCAGAACCTGCCGTACGTCGCCTCGCCTCTGCTGGGCGGCCTGATCGACCGGTACGAGCGCCGCAGGGTCTTCCTGGTCTCCGAACTGGTCCAGGGCGTGGCGGTGGCCCTCATCCCGCTGCTGCTGGCCTCCCGTCAGATCGCCGGGATCCTGGTGCTGCTGCTGGTGGTGGGCTGCGCGAGCGTGGTGTCCAACCTGACCAGCGACTTCAGCCTGGTGCCCGCGCTCTCCCCGCCGGCCCGGCTGGCCGAGGCGTACAGCGCGTACGCCTCGACCGTCTCGGTGGCGCGCTGCGTCGGGCCGGCGGTCGCCGGTGCCGTCCTCGCCACGACGGGCCCCGCCTGGGCGCTGTGGATCGACGCGGCCACCTTCCTGGTCACCGCCGCGGTCGCGGTCACCCTGCCGAAGCAGCCGCCCGCCCCGGCGGCGGCTGGCTTCCTGACCATGCTGTCGGAGGGCTTCCGGAGCTTCCGCCGGCTGCCCGGCGTGGTCCGGCTCACCGTGGTGCTGGCGCTCTACAACCTCGGCGCGGGCAGCATGCCGGCGATCGTGGTGGTGCTCGCCAAGGACGCCTGGCACTGGTCGTCCGGGCAGGCCGGGCTGGTGCTCGCGGCCGGCGCGGCGGGCAGCGCGCTCGGTGCCTGGCTCGGCCCGCGGGTGCTCGCCGGGGCGTCGACCGCGCGGCGGGTCGGCTGCTGGTTCGGCGTCTGCACGGTGGCCTGCGCCCTGCTGGTGCCGCCGTGGCCGGCGCTCACCGTCCTCGGGTTCTTCGCCCTGATGGCCGGTGAGGGCGGCATGAACGTGACCACCAACGAGTACCGGTTCCGGGCGATCCCGGACGCGCTGACCGGCCGGGTCAACTCCATCATGCGGGCGTTCATCGTCGGGGCCACGGTGCTCTCCTCGGTGCTGCTCGGGTGGTCGGTGGACCTCTCCGACCAGCTGCTGCGCCTCGCGCCGGCGCTGATCGGCGCGGCCGCCGCCTGTGCGGCCTGGGCGGCCGTGCGACCGGAGCCGTTCGGCGCCACCGGCCGGAGCGAGGAGCAGCGGGCATGAACATCGAGGACCGGGACGGGCTGCGGGTCGCCGTGGCCGGGACCGAGGAGGCCCTGGCCCACGACTGGCGGGCCGCTCCTCCCGCCGCCGACGTGGTCCGGGTCAAACGGCCCGACCGCGCCCGCTGGCCGGAGCTGGAACGGGCGGGCTTCGTGGTGAAGCCCGGCTGGGTGAACTGGCGGGCGCCGCTGGGGGCCTCCGAGGAGGAGTACCTGGCCGCGCTGCCCGCCTCGGAGCGCCGCAACTTCCGGCTCGGCCGACGGTTCGCCGAGGAGCAGGACGTCGAAGTGGTCGTCCGGGACGGCCTGACCGCGCACGAGCTGGACGCCTTCCTGACGGTGTACGACGCACAGATCGCGGCCATGCCGCACGGCGTCGCCTACGCCCGGCGCCAGCAGGAGCAGTTGTGGGAGCGGCGCGCGGAGCACGTCGCCGTGTACGCCCACCGGGGCGGCACCCTGGTGGCGGGCTGCCTCTGCCTGGTCCGGCCCGCGGAGTCGGTGTTGCAGCTGCGCTTCGCGGCCGCCGCGCCGCAGGAACGCCAGGCCCGGCTGCAGCGCGCGCTGTACCTGGCGGCGATGCGGGCGGCGCGCGAGCGCCGCCTGGCGGTGATGTCGCTGGGCAACGACCCGTCCCTGTACGGGCACGTGGCCGGGACCGGCCTGTTCCGGTTCAAGGCCCGGTCGGGCTTCACCCCGACGCCCTCGCACCTGGTCGACCCGGGCGTCGGCGGGGACGAGGCGGACCTGTTCCTCGGGCTGCGGGGGCTGTCCGACCCGTCACTGCTGCTGGCGTACTCCGCGCCGGACCCGGCAGCGCCGCTGCGGCTGCTGGTGCTGACCGACGACGGCGCCGCCCGGGCGGCCGACGCGCCGGGCCCGGACGTGACGCAGTACCGGGCGGACTTCCTCGCCGGTGTGGCCCTCCACCCGGTCCGGCCGGCCGTCGGCGACCGGAGTCGCTGAGCCCTACCCCGGCCCGCAGAGCTCACCGAGCTCACCGAGTCCCCAGAGCTCACGGAGCGCGCTGAGCCAACAAGCCGAAACAGACAGGAGGCGGTCATCACGATGGCCCACGAACACGTACTGGTGGTCAACGGCGGGAAGGTCGAGCCGGTCGAACTGCTCCGGCAGGAGCGGGGGCTGCAGATCTCGATGATCACCGAACCCGGCCACCGGCACCTCTACCCCGGCCTCGGCCACGTCACCACCGTCGACGACATCGGCGACCTGAAGCAGGTCCGCACCGCCGCGCTGGGCATCATCGCCGCCCGCGGGCCGGTGGACGCTGTGGTCGCCCCGTCCGAGCGGTCCCTGCCGACCGGCGGGTACCTCCGCTCCTACCTCGGCCTGCCCGGGCTGCCCTTCGACACCGCGAACCTGTTCTGCAACAAGTACGCGATGAAGGCCCGGCTGCGGGCGCACGGCATCCCGGTCGCGGCTGGCGCCCTCGCGCCGACCGTCACCGAGTTGCCCGGGGCCGCCCGCAGCACCGGCCTGCCGGTGGTGGTCAAGCCCGCCTTCGGCAACGGCACCGCCTTCACCCACCGGGTGGCCGATGCCGCGGAACTGACCGGTGCCCCGCTGCGCACCTCGCTCGACGCTGCGCCCGGGCCGTTCGTCGTGGAGGAGTACCTGGACGTCGCCGACGAGTACCACTGCGACGCCCTGGTGGTGGACGGGACGGTCGTCTTCGCCTCCGTCTCCCGGTACTTCCAGCCGGTGCTGCGCTCGCTCGGAGCGCTCTTCGGCTCGCACACAGTGCCGGAGGAGGCGCCCGAGGTGCCGGTGGTCCGGTCGCTGAACGAGCGGGCGGTCGCGGCGCTCGGCCTGCGCGACGGAGTGACCCACCTGGAGGTGCTGCGCACCACCTGCGGCCGCTTCCTGGTCGGCGAGATCGCCTGCCGGCCCGGCGGCGGCGGGGTGCCGCACGTGCTCGCCCGCAAGTACGGCATCGACACCCGCGCCCTCTTCCTCGCCTCCGCCCTCGGCCGGCCGCTCGACCACCGGGTCCGGACCGCCGACGGCGTCCACTACTGGTGCGTGCTGCCGGTGCGGCACGGGACGGTGGCCGAGGTGTCCACCGCCGACGACTTCCGCGACCTCCCCGGCGTGCTGCACGTCGAGATGGCCGTGGCCCCCGGTGACACCGTCACCGGGACGCTCTACTCGACCTCCATGGCGGGCCTGATCGTCGGCCGCACCGACCGGACGGACGAGATCCCCGGCCTGCTGGACCGGATCCGCCGGAGGTTCACCATCCGGATCGAGGACGGCCCCACCCGTCCCGGCCGGCCGACGGCGGGCGCGGCCCGCCCCTAGGACAGGAGACGCAACGACATGACGGAACCGATCGCACAGGAGTCCCTCGCCGGGGCGTTCGCCCGGGACGGCTACGCCGTCGTGCCCGGCGTCCTGGACGCCGGGGCGGTGACCGGCCTGCGGGAGCTCTGCGGCCGGCTGCTGACCGGCGCGGGCCGGCAGGAGCTGCTGCCGCGCACCTTCCTGGAGACCCCCGGCCTGACCGACGTGCTGCTGCGCGACGAGATCACCGGCGCGCTGGCGCAGGTGCTCGGGCCGCGGGTGGCGTTCTACCCGAACCTGACGATCCGCAAGAGCCTCTACATCGGCTGGCACATCGACGAGGCCTTCGCCGGCGCCGGCCGGGAGTACGTCTGGACGCCGGGGTTCGCCCACGTCCAGGGGGCGATCTACCTCCAGGACAACGACGGGCGCAGCGGCGGCGGGATCGACGTGCTGCCCGGCTCCCACCTCGCCTCGGTCGACGGCTACGGCCGGTCCCGCCCGGACTACGACACGGCCCTGGCCAACCCGCCGGCCGGCCGCGCCCCGGTGCGGGTCGACAGCAAGGCCGGCGACCTGGTGCTCTGGCACGCACGGCTGATGCACGCCAGCACCCCCGCCGCCCTGCCGGAGGAGACCGACGCCCCCACCAAGCTGGGCCTGTTCTTCAGCGCCGGCCGGCACGACGCGTACGAGAACAACCGCTTCCTCTCCCACCTCACCTCCAAGCGGGTCCAGTTGGAGGACGGCAAGCCGGTCGTCTACGAGCGGCACGGGCAGGTCCTGGACATCCGGTACCCGGAGAGCTACCCCGACCGGGTGCGGGCGCGCGCCGACGAGGCCGGTGTCCACTTCGCCTCGTTCTGAGCGGCCGGCCCCAGCGGCCCACTCGCACCACGCCGGCCACACCGCGCCAGCCACACCGGCCACACCGGCCACACCGGCCACCGACGGGAGTCCCAGGTGAACCACGACCCATCCACCCGCAGCCGCCCACGGCGGGTGCTCGTCGCCAACGGCACGTACGAGAGCGCCTACGGCATCGTCCGGTCCCTGGTGGAGTCCGGCGCGCAGGTCCACGTCGCACACTCCGAGCGCGCCCAGGACGTGGCGGTGTCCCGGCTGATCGCCGGCGCGCACCCGGTGCCACCACCGCGCCGCGCGTACGACCACCTCACCGCGGAGGGCTCCGCGGTGCTGCCGGACCCGTTCGCCACCGCGGTGCTAGGCCTCGCCCGGCGGATCGGGGCGGACGTGGTGATCCCCACCGACGACGACGAGGTGGTGGCGCTGGCGAGCCACCGGGAGGAGTTCACCGACGCGGGTGTCCTCTGCACCGTACCGGCCATGGCCACCGCGCGGACCATGATGGACAAGTACCTGGCCGTCACCGCCGCGGCCGGGGCCGGGATCCCCACCCCGCGCACCGAACGCATCGACGACCTCGCCGCCCTGCGCACGTTCGCGGCCGACCAGGGGTACCCGTTCGTCTTCAAGAAGCGGGTCTCGTCCGGCAGCAAGGGCGTCCGGGTGATCCGCTCGGCAGCCCAACTCGACCGGGCGTACGCGGACTTCGCCGGCAGCCCGGCGATGGCCCAGGAGTACGTGCCCGGCGAGCGCGAGCCCTCGATCAACGCGATCCGGGACGCCGGCGGCGGCTTCCGCCTGGTGCTGTCGCTCCGCAAGCAGCGCTACCTCAACACCTCGGTCTCGACCTGCATCCGGATCGTCCCGGAGCTGCCCGAGACCGCGGCCGCGCTGAGGTTCCTGGACGCGGTGGGGGCGGTCGGCTTCGCCGCGATCCAGGTCCGGGAGAACCCGCTCACCGGGGAGCACCTGTTCATCGAGTCCAACACCCGGTGGGGAGCCAACTCGCGGATGCTGCTGCCGCTGTTGCGCCGCCAGGGGTACCGGGCGATCGAGCACTTCGTCGCCGCCTGGGAGGGCGAGGGCCGCTACGAGGGCCCGGCCCATCGTCCGGAGTCCGGGGCGGCGGTCTCCCCGGTGGAGGACCTGCTGGCCGTGGAGAGCTTCGCCCGCCACCGCCGGACCGTCGGCCTGCGCGGCGGCCGGACGATCGGCTGGGGCACGCTGGCCCGGGCCTACTGGGAGTCCTACGGCCGCGCGAAGCCGCTGGTCACGGACTACCTCTTCGCCTCGGCGCTGACCGACCCGCGGGCCGCGGCCAGCACCCTGCGCCGGGCCTTCCGGGAGCGCCGCCGGGAGGACCTCTCCTTCCTGCCGCTCGGCGAGCTGACCGCCCGGCCCTGACCGGCGCGCAAGCCCCATCACCCCGCCACCGGACCCGGGCAACACCCGGGCCCGGTGGCGGGGTTCGCGAGGTCCGCCTAAGCTGCCGCTCGGCCATCGGAAAGGGGCGCGGCGGTGGACACAGCGGGGCGGTACCGGCGGTTCACGACGATGGAGGCGCGCGGGCACTCCCCGGCGTACGAGCGGCTGACCGGGGCGATCGCCGAGGACCGCGCGCTGATCGCGCTGATCGACGAACTCCCGCCCGCCAAGCGGCAGCCCAATCTGCTGCTGGCCGCGGTGCGCTTCCTGGACGGCCCGATCGGCGACTACGCCGCCTTCCGCGACTGGACCGTCACGCACTGGGACGCGGTGCGCGGCACGATGCTGGAGCGGCGGACCCAGACCAACGAGGCGGGCCGGTGCGCCGTCCTGCTCCCGGTGCTGGCCCGGCTGCCCGGGCCGCTGGCGCTCATCGAGGTCGGCGCCTCGGCCGGGCTCTGCCTCTACCCGGACCGCTACCGCTACCGCTACGACGGCGGGGCCGCGTTCGGCCCGGCCGGGAGCCCGGTCGTCCTGGAGTGCGGCACGACGGGTGCCGTACCGCTGCCCGCCCGGCTGCCGGACGTCGCCTGGCGGGCCGGCGTCGACCTGAACCCGCTCGACGTTGCCGATCCGGAGGACGTGCACTGGCTGGAGTGCCTGGTCTGGCCCGAACAGCGGCAGCGGCTGGCCCGGCTGCGGGACGCCGTGCGGATCGCGCGCGCCGAGCCCCCGGTGCTGGTCCGCGGCGACCTCAACGGGACGGTCCGCGACCTGGTCGCCGCCGCCCCCGCGGGCGCCACCCCGGTGGTCCTGCACAGCGCGGTCATCGCCTACCTGCCGCCCGGGGAACGCGAGGCCTTCGCCGCCACCATGCGGGAGCTGGGCTGCCACTGGATCTCCAACGAGGCGCCGGGCGTGCTCCCCGCGGTGGACCGCCTGCTCCCGCCGGGCCCCTCCTCCGACCAACTGCTGTTCACCCTCGCGCTGGACGAGCGCCCGCTGGCCCGCACCGGCCCGCACGGCCAGTCCCTGGAATGGCTGGCCTGAGGCGGGTCCGGGGGCGCCGGGGCGCCGGCAGGCGTCCGGGGCGTCGTGGTGCGTCAGGGTGCCTCGGGGCGCGTCAGGGGCAGCGGACCACCTGGCCGGCCCAGGAGAGGCCGCCGCCGAAGCCGAGCAGCAGCGCGGGCGCACCGCCGGGCACCTCGCCGCGCTCGACCAGCTTGGCCAGCGCCAGCGGGACGGAGGCGGCCGAGGTGTTGCCCGACTCCACGACGTCGCGGGCGATGACCGCCCGGTCGGCGCCGAGCCGCTTGACCACGGCCTCGATGATCCGCAGGTTGGCCTGGTGGGTGACCACGGCGCCCAGGTCGGCGGGCGTGATCCCGGCCCGGCGGCAGGCCTCCTCGGCGAGCGGGGCCAGGGCCGTGGTGGCCCAGCGGAAGACGGTCTGGCCCTCCTGACGGAACTTCGGCTGCCAGCCGTCGTCCAGCCGGACGGCGTGGCCGCGGGTCGGGTCGGAGCCCCAGACCACCGGGCCGACGCCCGTCCCCGACGGGTCCGCGGCGAGCACGGCCGCGCCCGCGCCGTCACCGAGCAGGACGCAGGTGGAACGGTCGGTCCAGTCGGTGACGTCGCTCATCCGCTCGGCGCCGATCACCAGCGCGTGCCGGGCGGCACCGGCCCGGACGGCGTGGTCCGCGGTGGCCAGCGCGGTGCAGAAGCCCGCGCAGCCGTTGTTGACGTCGAAACCGACGGCGGCGGGAATGCCGAGCCGGCCGGCCACCTGGGTGGCGATGTTCGGGCAGCGGTCCATCGCCGAGCAGGTGGCGACCACCACCATGTCGATCTGTCCGGGCTCCAGGCCCGCCGAGGCGAGCGCCTTCCCGGCGGCGGCGGAGGCCAGGTCGGTGACCGACTCGGTGTCGGCGATCCGCCGGGTGACGATGCCGGTCCGCTGCCGGATCCACTCGTCGCTGGTGTCGACCAGCCGCGCGAGGTCGTCGTTGGTGAGGACCTTGGCGGGCTGGTGGTGGCCCAGGGCGGTGATCCGCGATCCCGGCATGGCTGCTCCTCCGTGGTGATGGGACGTCACGCCGGGACTATAGCGTCCGAACGGTCGGACTCTAAAGAGCTTCCGCTGGCTACACTGGCACGGTGAGCCCGAGAAGATCCGTCGCCGACGCCCGCCGGACCCGCACCGCGATCGTGCGGCGGGGCCTGGACCTCGCCTCCGTCGAGGGGCTGGAGGGGCTGACCATCGGCCGGCTCGCCACCGAGCTGTCGATGAGCAAGTCCGGCGTCCTCGGCCACTTCGGCACCAAGGAGAGCCTGCAGCTCGCCGTCGTGGACGAGGGGGTGGAGCTGTTCGCCCGCGAGGTGGTCCGGCGCGCGGCCGCCGCCGACGCCGCCCCCGGACTGCCCCGGCTGCTCGTCGAGTGCGAGGCGTGGATCTCCTACCTGGAGCGCGACCTGCTGCCCGGCGGCTGCTTCTTCACCACCGTCACCGCCGAGTTCGACGACCGGGAGAGCGGACCGGTCCGGTCGGCCGTGGCCGTCAAGAACGCGGTCTGGCAGCGCGAGCTGCGGCGCCAGACCGAGCTCGCCATCGCCGCCGGGCAGCTGCCCGCGGAGCCGGACGCCGAGCAGGTGGTGTTCGAGCTGACCGGCCAGGTGCTCGCGCTCAACCACGCCCGGCGGCTGTACCGGGACCGGACCGCCGGCGACCGCGCCCGGCGCGCGGTGCGGCGGCTGCTCGGACTCCCCGCCGCGACCGACGGGCGGCCCGGGCTGGCCGAGCTGCCGGAGCCCGGGGAGCACTGAGGCCGACGGGGCCCGCCCGCCGCGGGCCCCGCACCACCGACGGCACCCGCCCGCCGCGAGCCCAAGCCCCGCCGCCGATCCCCGCTCAGCGCTGGAACAACGCGTCCAGCTCGCCGAACCCCAGCGCGCCGTCGAGCCCGGTCAGCGTGCCCGCGCCGAGCAGCTCGGCAGCGGCCCGGCGGGCGGCGGTGTAGGCGGCCTGGGCCAGCCCGGTGCCCACGCTGATCCGCCGCACCCCGGCGGCGGCGAGCTCGGCAACGGCCGGCCCGCCCGGCACCGCCATCGCGTTCACCGGCAGCGGGGAGGCCGCGCAGAGCCGGGCGAGCGCGTCGAGGTCCAGCAGGCCGGGGACGAAGAGGCCGTCCGCGCCGGCCTCCGCGTACGCCGCCGCCCGGGCCAGCACCTCGTCCAGCCGGCCCTCGGCCGGGCCGATCCCGAACAGGAAGACGTCCGTCCGCGCGTTGAGCACCAGCTCCGGCAGGCCCGCCGCGGCGGCCGCCTCCCGGGCGGCGCGCAGCCGCGCGGCCTGCTCGGCGACCGGGAAGAGCGGCCCGCCGGCGGCCGCCGAGTCCTCCAGGTTCACGCCCACCGCACCCGCGCCGACCAGCTCGCGGACGGTCTCGGCGACGTCGTCCGGCTTCGGGCCGTAGCCGCCCTCGGCGTCGACGGTGACCGGCAGGCCGACGGCCGCGACGACCCGGCGGGCCGCCGCCACCATCTCCGCCCGGCCGAGCCGCTGCCCGTCCCCGTGCCCGAGCGACCAGGAGACGCCCCCGCTGGTGGTGGCGACGGCGGCCGCACCGGCCGAGGCGATCACGGCGGCACTGCCGGCGTCCCAGGCGTTCGGCAGGACGAGCACCCGGCCGTCCTCCCCCTCGGCGACGAGTGCCCGCAGCCGCAGGGCCCGCTCGCGGAGCGCGGCGGGGGTGGTGCCGGAGGTGGTGCCGATGGTGGTGGTCTCGGTGGACATGCGGGGTCTCCGTCTTCCGTGCCGTGGTCGTTCCCGTGCCGCGGTCGTGTCGTGCCGCAGTCGTGCCGTCCCGCACGGCGGTGACGGGCCTCGTGGCGCGTACCGGGCGGGGAGGTGCTGTGGCGGGGGGAGTGCTGTGGCGGGTGGGTGCTGTGGCGGGTGCCGTCGGTATCGTGCGGCCCGGCCCGGGCGGCCCTCCAGTGATTAAGCTGAGGCCGAATCTTCAGGGAGGGGGCCCGGGTGCGAACGGCGCTGACGTTCTCGGCGAGCGACGTGGCACTGACCCGCTTCGCCGTCTCCCCGATGCAGGAGGTGGTCACGAGCCTGCGCGCCCTGGCCCACACCCCCGTCCCCGCCCTGCACCGCCGCTGGGCCGACCAGGTCCGCCCCCGGCTGGCCGCCGCCGGGCTCGACCGCGGCCCGCTGGCCACGATGGTCCCGCCCGCCGGCCACCTGCCCGACTTCCTCAACCCGGCCCCCGCGGGCCCCTCCCCGGCGCTCGCCGAGGAACTGGCCGCGATCACCGCCACCGGCACCGCCCAGGTCCGGGCCGACCTCGACCTCCTGGCCGCCGAGCGCGGCGGCCGGCTGCCGGCCCTGCTGGAGCCGCTGTACCGGGACCCGCCCGCCCGGCTCGCCCTGCTCGCCGCCGAGATCGAGGCGTACTGGCAGGTCGCCCTCGCCCCGTACTGGGCCCGGATCCGGGCCCTGCTGGAGGCGGACGTGTTCCACCGGACCCGGCAGGCCGCCGAGCACGGGACGGCCCGGGTGCTGGACGACCTGCACGAGACGGTGCACTGGGACGGCGAGTCGCTGCGGCTGGAGCACCGGCACTGCGCGGTCGACCGGCTGAACGCCGGCGGCGGTCTCCTGCTGCTCCCCTCCGCCTTCGCCTGGCCACGGGTGCTCACCCGGGTCCTGCCGCCCGAACCGCCGCAGCTCGCCTACCCGGCCCGCGGCACCGCCACCCTGTGGGAGCCCCGCCCCGGCTCCGGCACCGACGCGCTCGCCGCCGTGGTCGGGAAGAGCCGGGCCCGGCTGCTCGCCGAACTGGACTCCCCCGCCTCCACCACCGAGCTCGCCCGCCGCACCGGCCTGTCCGCCGCCGCGGTCTCCCAGCACCTCACCGCCCTGCGCACGGCCGGGCTGACCAGCGCCCACCGGGCCGGCCACAGCGTGTTCCACGCCCGCACCGCCGTCGCCGACCTGCTGCTCGACCCGGCCGCCCCGGCGGGTGCGGCAGGCCCGGGCACCGCCTGAAAGCCCCTGACCCCGGCCGGCTCCGCGGCACCGCCCACCGCCCGGCCCCGCGGTACGAATGGCCCCGCGCAGCACCCCTCGGCACACCCCCTCCTCATATGATCGGAGCGACATGCGCCATGCTTGGTGATGCAGAGCACTGTACGGAACTTGCGCCGACCGGCTTGACCGCCGGCCCGGCCGAGAAGGAGGAAGCACGTGGACGACGTTCTGCGGCGCGCCGCACTCTTCGCGGCACTCGACGACGAACAGGCCGGCGAGCTGCGCGCTTCCATGACCGAGGTCACCCTCGCCCGCGGTGAGTCGCTGTTCCACGAGGGCGACCCGGGCGACCGGCTGTACGTCGTCGCCGAGGGCAAGGTCAAGCTGCACCGCGCCTCGCCGGACGGCCGCGAGAACATGCTCGCCGTCCTCGGCCCCAGCGAGATGATCGGCGAGCTGTCGCTGTTCGACCCGGGCCCGCGCACCGCCACCGCGAGCGCGCTGACCGAGGTCAAGCTGCTCGGCCTCGGCCACGGCGACCTCCAGCCCTGGCTGCACGCCCGGCCCGAGGTCTCGATCGCGCTGCTGCGCGCCATCGCCCGCCGCCTGCGCCGGACCAACGACGTGATGTCCGACCTGGTCTTCTCCGACGTGCCCGGGCGCGTGGCCAAGGCCCTGCTCGACCTCTCCCGCCGCTTCGGCGTGCAGTCCGAGGAGGGCATCCACGTCGCCCACGACCTCACCCAGGAGGAGCTGGCCCAGCTGGTCGGCGCCTCCCGCGAGACGGTCAACAAGGCGCTCGCCGACTTCGCCGGCCGCGGCTGGCTGAAGCTGGAGGCCCGCGCCGTCGTCCTGATGGACGTCGAGCGGCTGTCGCGCCGCTCGCGCTGACCCGGTCGACGCCCGCGCCGGAACGCCCGCGTCCCGACACCCGCGTCGACGCCGAAGGGCCCGGACACCGCCTGGTGTCCGGGCCCTCGCGCTTGCCGGGCGGCTCAGATCAGCCCGTGCTCCTCCAGGTACTCCAGCTGGGCCAGCACCGACAGCTCGGCGGCCGGCCAGAGCGCGCGGTCCACGTCCGCGTAGACCCGCGCGACCACCTCGGGCGCCGTCCGCAGGCCGGCCTCGGCGGCCGTCTCCACCTGCGCGAGCCGCCCGGCGCGGTGTGCCAGGTAGTAGTCGACGGCGCCGAGCGCGTCCGCGAGCACCGGCCCGTGGCCGGGCAGAACGGTCCGTACGCCGTGCTCGGAGGCCATCGTGTGCAGGTGGCGCAGCGAGTCCAGGTAGTCCCCGAGCCGGCCGTCGGGGTGGGCGACCATCGTGGTGCCGCGGCCGAGGACGGTGTCGCCGGTGAGCACCGCGCCGTCGGCGGGCAGGTGGAAGGTCAGCGAGTCCGAGGTGTGACCGGGGGTGGCGACCACCCGCAGGTCCAGGCCGCCGACGTCCAGCCGCTGCCCGTCGGTCAGCCCCTCGGAGCCCAGCCGGTACGCCGGGTCCAGGGCGCGGACCTCGGTCCGGGTGAGCTCGGCGAACCGGGCCGCGCCCTCGGAGTGGTCGGCGTGACCGTGGGTGAGCAGGGTGAGCGCGACGCGCTTGCCCTGCCGCTCGGCGGTCTCGATGACCCGGCGCAGGTGGCCCTCGTCGAGCGGGCCCGGGTCGACGACCACCGCGAGGTCCGAGCCGGGCTCGGAGAGCAGCCAGGTGTTGGTGCCGTCCAGCGTCATCGGGGACGGGTTCGGCGCCAGCACGCAGAGCGCCCGGGGGGTGGCCTCGCCGCCGATGGTGGCGGCGGGGTCACCCGGGAGGAGTCCGCTCACCGGCCGCCCCCGCCGTCGCGATGCAGCGCGCGCAGGGGGAGGACCCGCACGAGGGCGCGCTGCACGACTTCGGGGAAGGGGACGGGGCCGCTCTCGCAGGCGGGGACACGGGGCTGCAGGCTGCGGGCGGGCATCTCGTGTGCCGTCCGGCGAGCCACGTCGTTGTGGGTCATCGGGCGTCGGTCCTTCCTCGGGTTGGTGTGGTGGAGCTCGGTGGTCGTGGGCCGGTGCCGTCGCGGCGCCGGTCGGCTGTCCGGTCAGCCGGGCGGTCGGCCGGCTGACCGGCCGATCAGCCGGATTCGGGAAAGTTTCCGTCGATGGTCAGCTCTTCATACCCGGACCATCGAACCGTCATTCGATCACCCCGGACCTCGGCCTTGCCGAGGACCGGATCCAGCGAGCGGCGCGCGGCGGCGTCCAGCGCCTCGGCCGCGCTGCGCACCGGCAGCAGCTCGCGCAGCACCGAGACGGTGGGCGGCAGCATGCCGAACCGGCCCTCCTCGTACCCGCGGACCGCCTCGGCCGGGGTCAGCCAGGTGACCCGGTCGGCTTCGCCGACCTCCAGCGCCGCGCGCTGGCCGGGCGGCAGGGCGGCGACGAAGAACCAGGTGTCGTACCGGCGCTCCTCGAACTCCGGCGTCACCCAGCGGGCCCAGCCGGCCAGCAGGTCGCTGCGGAGCAGCAGCCCGTGCTCGCGGAGGAAGTCGGCGAAGGAGAGTTCGCGGGCCTCCAGGGCGGCGCGCTCGGCGCTCCAGTCCCGGGGCTCGGCGGTGCCGCCGCCGGCCGGTCCGGCCAGCAGGACGCCGGCCTCCTCGAAGGTCTCGCGGACCGCGGCGCAGACCACCGCCTGGGCGGTCCGCGGGTCCACCCCCAGCCGCGCGGCCCACTCCTCCGGTCCGGGCCCGGCCCAGCCGAGTTCGGCCTCGGCGTCGCGCCGGTCCACCCCGCCGCCCGGGTACGCGTACATGCCGCCGGCGAAGGCCATCGACGTGCGACGGCGCAGCAGGTAGGCCTCCGGCCCGTCGGCCGTGTCCCGCAGCAGCACCACGGTGGCCGCGGGCCTGGGCACCGGCGGGGTCACCACGCCGGACTCGACCGCCCGGATCCGGGCAGGCCAGCCGGGCGGCATCGGGAGCGTCGTTGCTCGATGGTCCATGCCCGGATGCTAAGCGCACGAAGGCGGGGTTGGACAGGCCCAACCCCGCCTCGCGGTGGTCCGAAGTGCTCCGGAGCCCCCTCCGGGGGCGCCGGGGCCACCCGGGGACGGCCGGCTCAGGCCCCGGTCTTCACCCGGACCTGCAGCTCGACCTCGACCGGCGCGTCCAGCGGCAGCACGGTGACGCCGACCGCGCTGCGGGCGTGCACGCCCGCCTCGCCCAGCACCTGGCCGAGCAGCTCGCTGGCACCGTTGACGACGCCGGGCTGGCCGGTGAAGTCGGCGGCGGAGGCGACGAAGCCGACGACCTTCACGACCCGCTCGATGTTGTCCAGGTCACCGATCACGGACTTCACGGCGGCCAGGGCGTTCAGCGCGCAGATCTGCGCGAGCTCCTTGGCCTCCTCCGGGGACACCTCGGCGCCGACCTTGCCGGTGCTCGGCAGCTTGCCGCCCACCACGGGCAGCTGGCCGGAGGTGAAGACGAACTCGCCCGACCGCAGGGCCGGCACGTAGGCGGCGACCGGCGCGGCGACCGGCGGCAGGGTCAGACCCAGCTCGGCGAGCTTCTCCTCGACCTTGCTCATGCGTTCTTCTCCCGCTTGAAGTAGGCCACCAGCTGCTCCGGGTTCGGGCCGGGCACGACCTGGACGAGCTCCCAGCCGTCCTCGCCGAAGTTGTCCAGGATCTGCTTGGTCGCGTGCACGAGCAGCGGCGCCGTCATGTATTCCCACTTGGTCATGGCCAGACTCTAGACGAGCGGCCCCCGCGAGCCGCGCGGCCCGCGGGCGCTCGTGTGAGGTGGCCCACAAACCGGGCATGATTCAGGCCCGGTCCACCCGATGCTCCCGGCATCCGGCCCGGTCCCTGGTTACGCTCGCGGGGAGAGCACCTGCTCGCGGGCGGGCATCTGCGGGAGGGCACCTGGGCGGTGCCGGCCCGCGGTCGGCCCCCGGAAACGGACGGAGACGGAGCGTGGCACGCACCCCCGGCCAGGCGGCCCGGCGCGATCCCGACTGGGAGGGCGTCCGGCTGCACGTGGTCAGCGGCAAGGGCGGCACCGGGAAGACCACCCTGGCGGCGGCACTGGCGCTGGCCCTCGCCGCCGAGGGCAGGCGGACCCTGCTGATCGAGGTGGAGGGCCGCCAGGGCATCGCGGAGCTGTTCGGGATCGCCGCCCTGCCGTACGAGGAGCGGCGGATCGCCTCCGTCTCGCGCGCCCAGCTGGGGCTGCCGGCCGGCGGACGGTCGGACGACGGGCCCCCGGACGGCGGGCCGTCGGGCGGGGCGGGTGCCGGCGAGTCCGGCAGCGGAGAGGTCTTCGCGCTCGCCATCGACACCGAGCAGGCGCTGCTCGAGTACCTGGAGATGTTCTACAAGCTCGGGCGGGCCGGCAAGGCGCTGCAGAAGGTCGGCTTCGTCGACTTCGCCACCACCATCGCCCCCGGCGTGCGGGACGTGCTGCTCACCGGCAAGGCCTGCGAGGCCGCCCGGCGCAAGGGCCCGGACGGGAACCGGGCGTACGACGCGGTGGTGATGGACGCGCCGCCGACCGGGCGGCTCACCCGGTTCCTGAACGTGAACTCCGAGGTCGCCGGGCTGGCCCGGATCGGGCCGATACACACCCAGGCGCAGGCCGTGATGCGGGTGCTGAAGTCGCCGGAGACCGCGGTGCACCTGGTCACCCTGCTGGAGGAGATGCCGGTGCAGGAGACGGTCGACGGCATCGCCGAGCTGCGCGAGGCCGCCCTCCCGGTGGGCGGGGTGATGGTGAACATGGTCCGGCCGCCGGTCCTGGACGCGGCCGCCGTGGCCGCGGTGGACGGGAACCACCGCGAGGAGGTCGCACTGGCCCTCGGCGAGGCGGGCCTCGGCGGGCGCTCCCGCAAGCCGGACACCGTCCGGGCGGCGGTGGACCCGCTGCTCGACCCGCTGCTGGAGCAGGCCAGGGAGCACGCGGAGCGGGTGGAGCTGGAGCGCGAGCAGCGCGCCGACGTCCAGCAGCTGAAGCTCCCCACCTACGAACTGCCGCTGCTGGGCGAGGGTGTGGACCTCGGCGGGCTGTACCGGCTGGCGGCCGAACTGAAGCGTCAGGGGGCGGCGTGAGCAGCGGAGGCGTGAGCGGCGGAGGCGTGGCCGGCGACGGGAGCGGGGTGCGGGGCAGCGGGCGCGGGCTCGGCGTGGACGGGCTGATCGACGATCCGAAAACCAGGATCATCGTCTGCTGCGGCTCGGGCGGAGTCGGCAAGACCACCACCGCCGCGGCGCTCGGACTGCGGGCCGCCGAGCGCGGCCGCAAGGTCGTCGTGCTGACCATCGACCCTGCCCGCCGGCTGGCCCAGTCGATGGGCCTGAGCGAACTGGACAACACCCCGCGGGTGGTCAAGGGCGTCACCGGCGACGGGGAGCTCCAGGCCATGATGCTCGACATGAAGCGGACCTTCGACGAGGTCGTGCTGGCCCACGCCGAGCCCGAACGCGCCCGGGCGATCATGGAGAACCCGTTCTACCAGTCGCTGTCGGCCGGTTTCGCGGGCACCCAGGAGTACATGGCGATGGAGAAGCTCGGCCAGCTCCGCGCGGCCGAGGAGTGGGACCTCATCGTCGTCGACACCCCGCCGTCCCGCTCCGCGCTGGACTTCCTGGACGCGCCGAACCGGCTCGGGTCCTTCCTGGACGGCAAGGTGATCCGGATCCTGACCGCACCGGCGAAGGTCGGCGGGCGCAGCGCGATGAAGTTCCTGAACGTCGGCATGGGCCTGTTCACCGGCACCCTGGGCAAGATCTTCGGCGCCCAGCTGCTGACCGACGTGCAGACCTTCGTCAGCGCGATGGACTCGATGTTCGGTGGCTTCCGCGAGCGCGCCGACCGGACGTACCAGCTGCTGAAGGCCCCGGGCACGGCGTTCCTGGTGGTGGCCGCGCCGGAGCGGGACGCGCTGCGCGAGGCGGCGTACTTCGTCGACCGGCTGGCGGCCGACCGGATGCCGCTGGCCGGGCTGGTGCTCAACCGGGTGCACGGGACGGGCGCGCCGCAGCTCACCGCGGAGCGGGCGCTGGCGGCGGCCGAGGCCCTGGAGGAGAACGGCTCGGAGAACTCGTCCCCCGAGGCGGAGCTGCTCGCCGCCGGACTGCTGCGGCTGCACGCGGAGCGGATGCAGATCATGTCTCGGGAGCGCCGTACCCGTGACCGCTTCGTCTCGGTCTACCCGGACGTGCCGATCGTCGAGGTCGCCGCACTGCCCGGGGACGTCCACGACCTGGACGGGCTGCGCGCCATCGGTGAACGTCTCAGCGGGAACGGTGCCGTCTGACGCGGTGCCGTCCGGCCCGGTGCCGTCCGGCGCAGTGCCGTGGACGCGGTGCCGCTGAGGAGAAGTGCTGCGTTCCACCGGCCGGACGTGGGGCGTACCGGCCGTCATCGGGCGACCCGGCGTGCGTGGGACGCCCGGTGCACCAGGGGCGGTCGTACCGCCCGGGACGGTCAGCCGGCCTGGGCGTAGTCCGTCAGTATCACACCGGTGGCGAGGGACTCCTCGTACTCGGTGCGGGCCGTCTCCAGCAGCCGCCGCCACGAGATCACCGTCGGCCGGCGGCGCAGCAGCGCCCGGCGCTCCCGCTCCGTCATCCCGCCCCAGACCCCGAATTCCACCCGGTTGTCCAGCGCGTCGGCCAGGCACTCCGTGCGTACGGGGCACCCGCTGCACACCGCCTTGGCGCGGTTCTGCGCCGCCCCCTGGACGAAAAGTTCGTCCGGATCACTAGTGCGGCAGGCGGCCTGCGCACTCCAGTCGTCTACCCAGCCCATGCCGGCGCCGTCCTCTCCCGAATCGAGGCTCCCCCACGGCGGCAACGGCATATTCACCGTTGCCAGTTGAGGACGTTACGGAAGAACGACAGCTTGCAACAGCCCCTTCGGGCTCAATCTCGAATGACCCGATTGGACTATGGGTATCGGTCAGCTCACTCGTTGGAGTGATCGCAGGTCGCAAGCCTTGCCAAGAACACGGACGCCACTCTCGCCACGCAAGCCGTCACGGAGTGCTACCAAAAACAGGGGTACAGCTGGCAACAGCTACCTCAAAAACGCCACACAAAGGGGCAATTCGGGCAATCCTCATCACTCACAAGAGTGAGTCATGCTGACGCACCGAAGCTGTCGCAAGCTTGTGACAAGCCTAGGCGAACACCTGCCCCGTTGGAGGCGATTCGGCAACGTAGGGTTCTCCCCATGGCACCGACGCGCCCCCAGGCACCCCAGCCCCCAGGCAACACCGGAGCTCCGCGCGGCCAGCGCCGCGGGTCACCGCTGGACATGGCGGGACACGGAGTGAAGTTCCTGGGGGTCAGCGTGCTCTCCGGAGTCCTGCTGGCCGGTCTCGCGCTGCCCGCCGTCGGCGCCATCGGGCTGACGGCCAAGGACACCGCGGAGAGCTTCGAGGACATCCCCGGCGACTTCAAGACGCCGCCGCTGACCCAGGCGACCCAGATCTTCGACGCCAAGGGCCAGCTGATGGCCAAGGTCTACGAGCGCGACCGCACCGTCCTGGCCGCCGACCAGATGTCGCCGTACATGCGGCAGGCTCAGGTCGACATCGAGGACGCCCGCTTCTACGAGCACGGCGCCGTCGACCTCAAGGGCGTGCTGCGCGCGGTCGGCAAGAACGCGGAGAGCGGCACCGCCGCCCAGGGCGCGTCGACGCTGACCCAGCAGTACGTGAAGAACGTCAACGTGGAGAAGGCCGGCGACGACCAGGCCGCCGTCCTGGAGGCCCAGCGCAAGACCCTGGGCCGCAAGATCCAGGAGCTGAAGGTCGCGATCAAGCTGGAAGAGGAACTGACCAAGGATCAGATCCTCACCAACTACCTGAACATCACCTTCTACGGCCACCAGGCCTACGGGGTCGAGGCCGCCGCCCAGCGGTACTTCAGCAAGAGCAACAAGGACCTGACCATCGCCGAGGCCGCCACCCTGGCCGGCATGGTGCAGAACCCGTCGCAGTACGACGCGGTGCGCTACCCCGAGAACACGGTCAAGCGGCGCAACGTCGTGATCGACAAGATGCTCGAGGCCAAGCACATCACCGCGGACCAGGCCAAGGAGGCCAAGGCCGCCCCGCTGGGCCTGAAGTTCAAGGACCCGCAGAACGGCTGCATCACCGCCAACGCGGGCATGGGCTTCTTCTGCGACTACGTCCGCCACGTGATCAAGCAGGACCCGGTCTTCGGCAAGACCGCCGCCGAGCGGAAGAAGTTCTGGGACCAGGGCGGTCTGAACATCTACACCACCCTCGACCCGGACAAGCAGGCCGCCGCGCAGAACGCCGTCACCAGCAAGGTGAAGGTCACCGACCAGGTGTCGGCCGCCGCCACCATGATGGAGCCGGGCACCGGCAAGATCCTCGCGATGGCCCAGACCCGCCCGTACGGCCTGGACCCGAACAAGAACCAGACCGTGGTCAACCTCAACGTCGACGCCTCGATGGGCGGCGGCAACGGTTTCCAGACCGGTTCGACGTTCAAGCCGATCCTGGCGGCGGCCGCGCTGGAGTCGGGCATGGCGCCCACCCAGCCGTTCCCGTCCGAGAACAAGATCGACTACCCGTCGATGTCCACCTGCTCGGGCACCTGGAAGAACACCGACAAGCCCAAGGCCACGGTGAAGAACGAGTCCGAGAAGGAGATCGGACCGTACGAGCTCAAGCAGGCCATGGCGCTGTCGGTCAACACCTACTTCGTGCAGATGGAGCAGCAGGTCGGCCTCTGCGCGATGAAGCAGATGGCCAACAAGCTCGGCATCACCCAGTCGGCGAAGGGCGACGCGTTCCAGGAGGTGCCCTCGATGGTCCTCGGCACCCTGGAGCTCAGCCCGCTGACCATGGCGAACGTCTACGCGACCTTCGCCGCCCGCGGCAAGTACTGCACCCCGGTCGCGATCAACAAGATCACCACGGTGGACGGCAAGGACGTCAAGGTCCCGCAGACGTCCTGCAGCCAGGCCTTCTCCGAGAGCACCGCGGACAACCTGAACACCGTCCTGCTGAACGTGACCGAGAAGGGCACCGCGGCCGCGCTCGGCCTCGACGACGGCCGGCAGATCGCCGGCAAGACCGGCACCACCGACGAGAAGAAGGCCGCCTGGTTCAGCGGCTACACCCCCTCGCTCGCCACCTCGGTCTGGCTCGGCGGCCCGGCCGGCGGCGTGAAGATGAAGAACATCACCATCGGCGGCAAGTACTACCAGGAGGTGTTCGGTGCCGACGGCCCCGGCCCGATCTGGCAGATGGCGATGAACCAGGCCCTCAAGGGCTCGCCGAAGGAGCCGATCCAGACCGCGAACATCCCGGACCCGGCCCCGAAGCCGGACCCGAACGCGACCCAGCCGGCCACGCCGCCGGGCGGTGACGCGGCCACCGCGGGCGGGAACCCCGGCGGGAACCCGGGCGGCAACCCCGGCGGGATGATCGGCGGCGGGTTCACCCTCCCGCCGGGCATCATCGGCGGCGGGAACGACCGCGGTCAGGGCAACGGCAACGGGGGCCGGCACTAGGAGCCGGACCCGGTGGACGGAAGGGGCGCCCCCCGAGCGACTGCTCGGGGGGCGCCCCTCTTTTACGTGCCTGCTGCTCCCGGGCCTTGCCGCTTCCGGGCCTTGCCGTTCCCGGGGCCTCGCCGCGTCCTCCGGCGTGCCGTCCGGTCAGCCGGCGAGCGCGGCCTTCACCGCGGCGGCCACCCGGCCGCCCTCGGCCAGGCCGTCCACCTTCGGCTTCACCAGCTTCATCACGGCGCCCATGCCCTGCGGGCCGGTCGCACCGCTCTCGGCGACGGCGGCGGCCACGATCGCCGTCAGCTCCTCGTCGGTGAGCTGCTTGGGCAGGTAGCCCGCCAGCACCTCGCCCTCCGCCCGCTCCCGCGCGGCCTGGTCGGTCCGGCCCGCGCCGTCGAACGCCTCGGCGGCCTCCCGGCGCTTCTTCGCCTCGCGGGCGAGCACCTTCAGCACCTCGTCGTCGGAGAGCTCCCGCTTCTCCTTGCCCGCCACCTCCTCGCTGGTGACGGCGGCGAGGGTGAGCCGGATGGTGGACGAGCGCAGCTCGTCCCGGTCCTTGATGGCAGCCGTGAGGTCCTCCTGCAGCTGCGCCTTGAGCGTGGTCATGGCCCCGAGTCTCCCACCTGGCGCGTTCGGCCGCCCGGCATTAACACCGGGGGCTTCTCGGGGCACCGGTAACTTCTTATAGTGGTTACATGATCGCCATCGAGGAACCGTCCGCAGGGCTGGTCCTGCACTCGCCCGGGGGGACGCGGTACCTCTTCGACCCCGGTGCGCTCTGCCTGGAACTGCTCACCACCGGCGGGCCCGGCGACTACGCCCGGTACGAGGTCCTGCACGAGCCCGGGGACCTGGCCGAGTGGCTCAGGCAGTCCCGGCTGCGGCTGCCCGCCGCCGACGGCGCCGGCTCGGGCCCCGGTACGGGCGCGGGCCCGGGTTCGGGCTCGGGATCGGGATCGGGATCGGGTGCGGCCGGTATCGGCATCAGCCCCGGCCAGCTGGCCGCCGTCCGGACCCTGAGGGACGCGCTCTGGCGGCTCACCGCGGCGCGGGCCCACGGCGAGGCCGGGGCGGCCGAGGACTACGCCGTACTCAACCGGGCCGCCGCCCACCCGCCGCTGGTACCGCAGATCGCCCTGGACGGCGCCGCCGCGCCGCCGCTGCCCGCCGACGGGGACCAGCTCGCCTCGACCCTCGCCCGCGACGCGATCGCCCTGCTCACCGGCCCGTACGCGGACCGGATCCGCGAGTGCGGCGCCCACGACTGCTCCCTGCTCTTCGTGGACACCTCGCGCCCCGGACGGCGGCGGTGGTGCTCGATGGAGCGGTGCGGCAACCGCCACAAGGTCCGGGCCCTGCGCGCCCGGCGCGACCGGACGGACGGCCCCGCAGGCCCCGCAGGCCAGAACGCCCCGACCGAGGAGTGATCCCCATGCCCGACCGTACCTCCGGCCCCCGCCCGGTGGGCCTCACCCGGGACGCCGGCTTCCAGATCGGCGTCTCGCGGACGCTGTCGCATCCTCCGGAGGCCGTCTGGTCACTGCTGACCTCGCCCGAGGGCGCCGCGCTCTGGCTCGGCCCCGGCGCCCGCCTCGCCGACCGGGTCGGCGGACCGGTCAGCGCCGCCGACGGCTCCTCCGGAGAACTGCGCAGCCTCCACCCCGGCTCGCGGATCCGGCTCACCTGGCAGCCGCCCGGCCGGGACCGCGCCACCACCGTGCAGGTCACGGTCACCCCCGGCCACGGCGGCACCGTGCTCCGGTTCCACCAGGAGCGGCTCGACGACCCCGCGGAGCGCTCCCGGCAGCGCGAGCACTGGCGGGCCGTGATGGACGCCGTCGCCGCCGGGCTGGCAACACGCTGAGGCCGCCGCACCGGAGCCGGCGGACGGGGGCCGCCGTACCGTGCGCACCCGGAGTACGACGGCGTGTCCCGGCGCACCCGCCGGACGTTCACCAGCTGATCCGCCGTCTGAGAGCATGGAGCGATGCGACCGCTGTACTCCGTCCCCCTCGGCATCGCCGCCACCGGCGCCGCCTGCCTCGCCTACTCCGCCGGGTACGAGGTCCGTTCCTTCCGGCTCCGCCGGATCGACGTCCCCGTCCTGCCCCGGGGCGCCCGCCCGATCCGGGTACTGCAGGTCTCCGACATCCACATGGTGAGCGGACAGGGCAAGAAGCAGCGCTGGCTGCAGAGCCTGGCCGGCCTCCGCCCCGACCTGGTGGTCAACACCGGCGACAACCTCTCCGACCCGCTCGGCGTCCCCGCCACCCTCGACGCGCTCGGGCCGCTGATGGACTTCCCCGGCGTCTACGTCTTCGGCTCGAACGACTACTACGGCCCGGCCCGCAAGAACCCGGCCCGCTACCTCCAGGCGATGCGCAGCGGCATCCACGGCATGAACAATCCCGACGGCAGCGCGCGGCGCGGCATCACCGGCGCCGTCCACAACCCGTGGCAGAAGCTGCGCGACGGCTTCGACGCGGCCGGCTGGCTGGACCTCACCAACACCCGGGGCCGGCTGGACATCGCCGGCCTCGACATCGAGTTCACCGGCCTGGACGACCCGCACATCCGCCGCGACCGCTACAGCGACGTCGCCGGCGGCCCGTCCGCCGACGCCGACCTCTCGCTCGCCGTCGTCCACGCGCCCTACCTGCGCGTCCTGGACGCCTTCGCCGCCGACCGCTACCCGCTGATCCTGGCCGGCCACACCCACGGCGGCCAGCTCTGCATCCCCTTCTACGGCGCCCTGGTCACCAACTGCGACCTCGACGCCAAGCGGGTCAAGGGCCTCTCCACCCACCAGGCCGGCGGCCACCGCTCCTACCTCCACGTCTCCGCGGGCTGCGGCACCAACCGCTACACCCCGGTCCGCTTCGCCTGCCCTCCCGAGGCCACCCTCCTCACCCTCACCCCCGCCCGCTGACCTGCATCGGACGCCCGCCGGGAATCGGATTTCGTCTCTCGGCGAGCGTCCGGTAGAGTTCTACTCGTCGCGAAGGAGACGGAGCGACAAACAGAAAGACCGGGGTGTGGCGCAGCTTGGTAGCGCGCTTCGTTCGGGACGAAGAGGCCGTGGGTTCAAATCCCGCCACCCCGACCCAGTAAGACCAGCTCAGGGCCGGTCTCCCGCAAGGGAGACCGGCCCTGACTGGTTTTCCGGGGGCTTCGGGAGAAGTCCGGGTGATCCCCCGAGGTCCCACTGACCGCCCCTCAGCAAGGCGCCGCACGGGAAGGCCCCGGAGAGCGATCTCTCCGAGGCCTTCCCCTTTTCACCTTCCCCGTTTCGCCGTCACCGGGCGGGCCGGCGAAACGGGCGCCTCAGGACCGGCGGCGCAGGCGGCGGGCGAAGAGGACCACGCCGGCGCCGAGGGTGGCGAGCGCCGCGGCCGCGGCGGCCGGGACCACGTCGGACTCGGTGCCGGTGGCGGCGAGTTCGCCCGCCACCGGGGTGACGGCCACCGGGGCGGCGGCCACCGGCTTCGGCTCGGTGACCGGCGCGGCCTCGGCCACCGGCTGCACGTCGGCGGCGGGCTTCGCCACGGCGGGCTTCGCTGCGGCCGGCCCGGCGGGGGCGGCGGGCTTCGCTGCGGCCGGCTCGACAGGAGTGACGGGCTTGGCAGGAGCGGCGGGCTTGGCAGGAGCGGTCTCGGCGGGAGCGACCACGGTGACGGTGGCGCCCTGGCTGCACATGGTGGTCCCTCGGAAGGGCGCGTCGCCCTCGTTGACGAAGACGCACGGGTTGATCTTCGTCGCCCCCGGCGGCGTGGTCCCGTCGTAGGACACCCGCACCCGGGTCACCTTGGTCTTCCCGGCGCCGATGGCGGAGTTGCGGCCCTGGAGGTAGACGCCGGGCTGCGGGTCCTCGGCCCCGCCGGACACCTGCTTCAGCGTGGTCCACGTGCCGTCCGCCGTGCGGACCTGGACGGTGGCGTGGGTGTCGGTGAAGAGCACGTTGCCGAGGTTGACGTAGCCGGAGGGGGTGGGGTTGGCCAGCACCGCGTCGAACTCGATCGGATCGCCGCCGGCGACCGCCGTGGCGGGCACGTGGGCGAGCGAGCTGCCGATGGACTCGACCTTGATCGTCTCGAAGTGCTCGTCCAGCTTCACCCACGAACCCGGCACGGTCAGACCGGCCCGCAGGTTGATGGAAGGGAAACCGCCGTTGGTCGCGCCCTGGTGCGGCAGGCCCATCGGGGCGCCGATGCGCAGGTCCACCTTCACGCTCTTGCCGGGCGCAACCGTGATGCCGTGCACCATGCCCTGGTAGGTGGCCGACTCGGCGCCCGCGTGGAACTCCAGCGGCACCGACGTCCACCGGCCGTTCGCGGGGTCCTTGTAGTCGATCGTGATCGCGTTCGGCGGCGTTCCCACCTCGGTCGTGGTGTCCAGCCCGAGCGAGTAGGTGGTGGTCTCGGTGCCGGTGTTGGTGACGGTCTCGGTGAACGCGACCGGCTGCCCGGCGAAGCCGACCGACGCCGGCGCCTGGACGCTCAGCGTCCCCTCCCCTCCTCCGTCGGCGAGGGCGGCCTGCGCCGGCAGGGCGAGCGAGCCGCCGAGCGCGAGGATGCCGAGGGCGGCAGCGGCGGCGACGGTGCGGCGCGAACGGCGGATGCGGATGGTGCTGGACATGGTTCCCCCCAGGAAACAGTGTTGTTGTGGACATGCCGATAGCAGCCTTGTGCGGCGGCACGGGAAGCGACGGGACGAGCGAGTGAGCGGCCGAGACGGCACGTGAACCTGCCGGGTCACGGACGGAGGATCCCCCCGCCTTCGGAAGGTGGCCCCCTTCCGTGCCCCTCACTGACATGGACGTGCGGCACCCGCCGAGGTTGCAGGTCGATCCGAAAATCTTTTTGCACCACTCGCCCAAGCCGGGACCCGCAGCGCTCCACCGCAGGTCACCGGCCCTGTGCCGGTGCCCGCCCCGCCTCGTCGGGCGCGGACGGGCACCCGCCGGGTGTCAGAAGAGGGTGACGAGATCCGTCCGGGAGGTGATCCCGAGCTTGGGATAGGCCTTGTAGAGGTGGTGGCCCACGGTACGGGGGCTGAGGAAGAGCTGGGCGGCGATGTCCCGGTTGGTGAGGCCCTGGGCGGCCAGGCGGGCGATCTGGAGCTCCTGCGGGGTGAGGGCGGTGAGCGCGCCGGCGGGGGCGTCGGCCGGGGCGGGCGCGGCGGTGCCGGTGGCGGTGAGTTCGGTGCGGGCGCGGTCGGCCCAGGGGCGGGCGCCGAGCAGTTCGAAGGTCTCCAGCGCGGCGCGCAGGTGGGGGCGGGCGTCGGTCCGGCGGCGCTCCCGGCGCAGCCACTCGCCGTAGAGGAGGGCCGTGCGGGCCTGTTCGAACGGGCGGTGGGTGCCGTCGTGGAGGCCGAGGGCGGTGCGGTAGGCGGCTTCGGCGAGCTCGTCGGGGCCGAGCAGGGCCTGGCAGCGCAGCCGCACGGCCTCGGCCCACGGCACGGCGGCGGCGCGGGCCCAGCGGTCGAACCGTTCGTACGGTTCGGCGGCCCGCTCGGGGGTGCCGAGGCGGACGGCGGCCTCGACCAGGTCGGGGATCGCCCGGGTTCCGCTGACGTGGTGCCGGTAGGGGCCGGTGGCGAGGGCCTGGAGGCGGTCGGCGGCGTCGGCGACGCGGCCGTGGCCGAGGTCGAGCAGGCCGAGCGCCCACTGCGTCCAGGGCTCGCCGGGGGCGGGGGCGGGTGCGCCCGACGGTCCGCCGGTCAGCGCCGTCGCCGTGCGGGCCGTCGTGGTGAACGCCGCGACCTGCTCCGTGTCGCCGGCGAGCGCGGCCAGGCAGGCGAGCAGCGCGCTGAGCTGGCTCACCCACTGGTGCTGCCCGGTGTCGCGGGCGAGGGCGAGGGCCTCGGTGGCGGTGACCTCGGCGTCGCGGTGGCGGCCGTGGAACAGCTCCGCCTCGGCGAGGAAGAACTGCACGGTGGGCAGCACGCCGACGGCGCCCTTGGCCCGGGCCTCGGCGGCGAGTTCGGCGGCCAGTTCGACGGTTTCGGCGTCCCGCCCGAGGATCAGCGTCGCGCCGCAGAGCTGGACCAGGTCGCGCGGGGTGTCGGCGCCCGCCCGGCGGGCCGCCGCCGCGGTGTCCCGGGCGGCGGGCAGCGGCGGGGCCGGGTGGCCGAGGGCGGGCAGGACGGCGGCCGGCAGGTGCCGGGCCAGCGGGGTGAGCGGGTCGCCCTCGGGCAGCGCGGCCAGGACCTCGGCAAGCCGGTCCAGGACGGCGACCACCGGCTCCTCGCCCGCGTACCAGGCGGCGTGGAAGGCCTGGAGCAGCATCCGGGCGGCGTGCGGCGCCTCGATGTCCGTGGCCGCGGCGTCCAGCAGCAGGCGGTACGCGGCCGGGTAGGAGCCGCGCCAGAAGTGCGCGGTGGCCCGGACGTGGTCGAGCAGCGCGTGCACGAAGACGCTGTCGGTCCGGGCGCCGGCCCGTTCGGCGAGCGCTTCGGCCTGCGCCAGCTTGCCCTCCTCGGTGGCGGCTTCGGCGGCCAGGACGAGCCGGCGGGTGGCGCCGTCGCGGTCGGGGGTGAGCCGGGCGGCGCGTTCGTACGCGGCGGCGGCGCCCCCGTGGCCGCCGCGGGCCTCGGCGCGGACGGCGGTGCGTTCCAGGGCGTCGGCGAGTGCGGCGTCGGGAGCGGTGGCGGCGAGGGCCAGGTGCCAGGTGCGGCGGTCGCCGTCGTCCAGCGCCCCGCCGATCGCCCGGTGGACCGCCAACCGCTGCTGCAGGGGAGCCCGTTGCAGGATGGCGGCCCGGAGCAGCGGGTGCCGGAACGCGATCCGGCGGTCCGCGTCGACGGTGACCAGGCCCGACTCCTCGGCGGGGGTGAGGTGTTCGGCGGCGGCGCCGAGGGCGGCGGCGGCCGCGAGGACGACGTCGAGGTCGCCGTTCTCCTCGGCGGCGGCGACCAGCAGCAGGTTCTGGGTGGCCGGCGGCAGGCCGGTGACCTGGCCGTGGAAGGCGATCTGCAGGCGACTGGTGAGCGGCAGGACGCCGGGTGCGGCGGCGGCCTCGTCGGCGGGCCGCCCGGCCGAGACCGGCAGCTCGGTGAGCGCCAGCGGGTTGCCGGCCGCCTCGGTGAGCAGCCGGCGGCGGACGTCACCGGCGAGCCCCGCGGCGGCGCGGGCGTCGAGGAGCCGGGCGGCGTCCGGCTCGGCGAGTCCGGCCAGCCGGAGTTCGGGGAGGCCGGCGAGCGGCAGGCCCTCCCCGGCGCCGCCGGACGGGCCGGCGCCGCCGGACGGGCCGGCACCTCCGGACGGGCCGGCGTCCCGGAGGCCGAGCACCAGGGCGACGCCCTCCGCCTGGAGCCGGCGGGCGGCGATCAGCAGCGCGTCCAGCGAGGCCCGGTCGAGCCACTGGATGTCGTCCACGATGCACAACAACGGCTGTTCCGAGGCCAGTTCGGCGAGCAGGCCGAGCACGGCGAGACCGGTGAGCAGCCGGTCGGCGGGCGCTGCGGCGGACGTGGCGGCGGATGCCCCGGCCGGCTCCTCGCCGAGCCCGAACGCGGCCTCCAGGGCCCGCCGTTGCGGCCCGGGCAGAGCCGCGAGCCGGTCCAGGCCGGGGGCGAGCAGCAGGCTGAGCCCGGCGAAAGGGAGTTCGGCCTCGTACTCGACCCCGGTCGCCCGCACCACCCGGAACCCGGCGGCCGCGGCCGCGGCGTGGTCCAGCAGCGCCGTCTTGCCGATCCCGGGCTCGCCGCGCAGCACCAGCACCCCGCTGCGGCCGTCCCTCGCCCCGTCGAGCAGTGCGCCGACGGCGGCCTGCTCCTGTTCCCGCCCGTAGAGCATCCCCATCCCCCGACCCTAACCGGCGGGGCTACGTACACCCCTACCTATCCGTGACGGATTCGCCCGCCGCGCGCGATCCGTACCTTCATGAGCAGCGGGAACGAGCCGCCGGGACGAAGCGCGGAAGTACCGCCAACCACCTTTCACCACAAGGGAGAAGACGATGACCGAGATCCAGCCGACCAACCTCCTGCCGGCCGACCTCCAGCAGCTCGCCGAGCGCTACCTCGCCGCCTGGAACGAGACGGACCCGGCCGCCCGCCGCAAGCTGATCGACGAGGCGTGGGCCGAGGACGGCAGCTACACCGACCCGCTGGCCGCGGTCACCGGCCGGGAGGGCGTGGACGCCCTGATCGGCGCGGCCCAGGCGCAGTTCCCCGGGCTGGAGTTCACCCTCGGCGCGGTCGACGCGCACCACGACATCGCCCGCTTCACGTGGAACCTCGGCCCGGCCGGCGCGGAGCCGCTGGTGGTCGGCTTCGACGTGCTGGTGGCGGGCCCGGACGGGCGGATCGCCTCGGTGTACGGCTTCCTGGACCGCGTCCCGGGCGCCTGAGCCCACCCGCACGACCCGGGGGCGGGCCGACCGGGCCCGCCCCCACTCCGCCCCGCCCCACTCCGCACCGCCCCACGCCACCTCGCACCGCGCGCGCCCCTCGCACCCGCCCCGCCCCACCTCGCCCCGCACCCCAGCGACTCCCCGGAGGAACCCGAGATGAGCACCGCCCTGCGCACCCGCCCGGCCCCGGTGGCAGCGGACACCGAGCCCTCGGAACCCGGTACCCGGGGCCTGCTGTCGATCATCCTGGCCGCGACCTTCATGACCTCGCTCGACGTCTTCGTCGTCAACGTCGCCGTCCCCTCCGTCCAGGCCGACCTCAGAGCCGGACCGTCCGCCGTCCAGTGGGTGATCGCCGGCTTCGGCCTGGCGCTCGCCGTCGGCCTGGTCACCGCCGGCCGGCTCGGCGACCGCTACGGCCGCCGCCGGGTGTTCGCCCTCGGCCTGGGCCTGTTCACGCTCGCCTCGGCCGGCTGCGGCCTGGCCCCGACGGCCGCCGCCCTGATCGGCGCACGGGTCGCGCAGGGCGCCGGGGCGGCCCTGATGGGCCCGCAGGTGCTGGCGATCCTGCGGACGGCGTTCAGCGGTGCGGCGCAGGCCCGGGCGTTCTCGATGTACGGGCTGACCATGGGCGTCGGCGCGGTGTTCGGCCAGCTGATCGGCGGCGTGCTGATCCGCGCCGACCTGTTCGGGCTGGACTGGCGCAGCTGCTTCCTGATCAACCTGCCGGTCGGCCTGGCCGCCCTGGCGCTGGTCCGCCGCTGCCTGCCGGAGTCCCGCGCTCCGCAGCGGCCCGGCCTGGACCCGGTGGGCGTCCTGCTGGTCACCGTCGCACTGACCGGCCTGGTGCTGCCGCTGATCCAGGGCCGCGAGCAGGGCTGGCCGCTCTGGACCTGGCTCTGCCTGGCCGGCTCGGTCACGCTGCTCGCCGGCTTCCTCGTGCACCAGCACCGCACCCGCGCCACCGGCTCGCCGCTGGTCGACACCCGGCTGTTCCGGGACCGGGCCTTCGCCACCGGCCTGCTCGCCCAGCTCGCCTTCTGGCTCGGCCAGGCCTCCTTCTTCCTGGTGCTCGCCCTGCACCTGCAGCTGGGCCGCGGGCTGGACGCGCTCGGCGCCGGCCTGGTCTTCACCGCGATCGGCCTCGGCTACCTGCTCACCTCCACCACCGCGCACCGCTTCGCCGAGCGGCTGGGCCGGCAGGTGGTCGCGCTCGGCGGGCTGCTGATGGCGGCCGGGCTGGGCCTGCTCGGCCTCGCCGTGCACGCGGCCGGGACGGCGGGCAGCGTCTGGTGGCTGGCCCCGGGCCTCTTCGTGGACGGGCTCGGCATGGGCCTGGTGATCGCGCCGGTGACCTCCGTGGTCCTGGCCGGGGTCAGGCCGCAGCTGGTCGGTTCGGCGGCCGGGCTGCTGGCCACCGTCCAGCAGGTCGCCGGGGCGCTCGGGATCGCGCTGATCGGCATCGTCTACTACGGCGCCGCCGACCCGGTGTCCGCGTTCGGCCGGAGCGTCGTGGTACTGGCGGTGCTGGAGCTGCTGCTGGTGGGTCTGGTGCAGCTGCTGCCCCGCCGGGCGGCCCGGGGCTGAGCGCCGGAGCCGGCCCGGCAGGGGCGCGGGGACCGGGGCGCGGGGCTCGGGGACGGGTTCCCGCACCGGGCGGGACGGGCGGGTGGGGGTCGGCCCCCACCCGCCCGTTCCGCTCGCTCCCCCCGATCGGGTTGGATGGGTGGATGAGCGAGGAGAAGAGCGCCGTACCGGCGTGGGAGCAGCGGTTCCGGGCGGCACGCGTTTCGCTGCCGGACTGGGCGGAGGACGCCCCCGACCGGGCGCTGTACGTGTCCAACGCGACCGGCACCTACGAGGTGTACGCCTGGGACCGCGCCGACGACACCCACCGCCGGGTCACCGACCGCCCGAACGGCACCACCGACGCCGAGCTGTCCCCGGACGGCGCCTGGGTCTGGTGGTTCGACGACAACGACGGCGACGAGTTCGGCGTCTGGCGCCGCCAGCCCTTCGCCGGCCGGCCCGACGGCGCCGAGGGCCCCGACGAGGAGGCCGTGCCCGGCCTCGCCCCCTCCTACTCGGCGGGCCTGGCCCTCGGCCGGGACGGCACGGTGGTGGTCGGCCGCTCCACCGACGAGCACGGCACCACCCTCCACCTGCGCCGCGCGGGCGCGGACGAGGCCGTGGAGATCTACCGGCACGAGGAGTACGGCGGCGTCGGCGACCTCAGCTACGACAGCACGCTGCTCGCCGTCGACCACACCGAGCACGGCGACGCGATGCACGCGGCGATCCGGGTCGTCCGGCTCTCGGACGGCGCGACCGTCGCCGAGCTGGACGAGGTCACCGGCTGCGCCGAGCCGCGCGGCGTCGCCTGCCTGGGCTTCGCCCCGGTCGACGGCGACACCCGGCTGCTGGTCGCCCACCAACGCACCGGCCGCTGGGAGCCGATGATCTGGGACGTCGCCACCGGTGCCGAGACCGCGCTGCCGCTCCGCGACGAGCAGGGCCGCGAACTGCCCGGCGACGTCTCGGCGCAGTGGCGTCCCGGCGCCCGGGCACTGCTGGTCGAGCACGAGTACGAGGCGCGCAGCGAGCTGTTCTCGTACGCGCTGGACACGGGCGTGCTGACCCGGCTGGACACCCCGCGCGGCACCGTCGGCGGCGCGACCGCCCGCCCGGACGGCACCGTGGAGTTCCTCTGGTCCTCCGCCGCCGAGCCGTCCGCCGTCCGCTCCACCGCCGGCACGGTGGTGCTGCGGGCCCCCGGCACGGTGCCGCCGGGCTCGGTGCCGGTCGAGGACGTCTGGGTGGACGGCCCCGGCGGGCGGGTGCACGCGCTGGTCCAGCGGCCGGCCGGCGACGGGCCGTTCCCGACCGTCTTCGAGATCCACGGCGGGCCGACCCACCACGACAGCGACTCCTTCGCCGCCGGCCCGGCCGCCTGGCTCGACCACGGCTTCGCGGTGGTCCGGGTGAACTACCGCGGCTCCACCGGCTACGGGCAGGCCTGGACGGACGCGCTGCGCGAACGCGTCGGCCTGATCGAGCTGGAGGACATCGGCGCGGTCCGGGAGTGGGCGGTGGCGAGCGGCCTGGCCGACCCGGACCGGCTGGTCCTCACCGGCGGCTCCTGGGGCGGCTACCTCACCCTGCTCGGCGTCGGCGTGCAGCCGGAGCACTGGACGCTCGGCGTCGCCGCCGTCCCCGTCGCGGACTACCTGACCGCGTACGACGACGAGATGGAGGCGCTGAAGTCGCTCGACCGCACGCTCTTCGGCGGCACGCCCGAGGAGGTGCCCGAGCGCTGGACCGCCTCCTCGCCGCTCACCTACGTCGAGCGGGTGCGGGTGCCGGTGTACATCAGCGCCGGCGTCAACGACCCGCGCTGCCCGATCCGGCAGATCGAGAACTACGTCGAGCGGCTGGAGCGGCTCGGCAAGCCGCACGAGGTCTACCGCTACGACGCGGGGCACGGCTCGCTGGTGGTGGAGGAGCGGATCAAGCAGCTCCGGCTGGAGATCGACTTCGTCCGGCGGCACCTCGGTACGGGCGGCGGCGGGGCGTACGACGCGGCGCTCGGCACGGAGCGTTCGACGGGGAGGGCGAAGCGGATCATGGTGACGACGGCGAGTGACCCGGTGACCGGAACGGGC
>NZ_JBEYVJ010000020.1:0-49851 GCF_040643935.1 Kitasatospora sp. NPDC047058
CTCGGCCGCGCCTTCGCCGACGCGGCGCTGGCCGCGGGCGACCGGGTCGCGGTCCTGGCCCGCACGGCCGGCCCGCTGGAGGAGCTGGCCGCCGCCCACCCCGGCCGGGTCCTGCCCCTGACCGCGGACGTGACCGACCGGGACGCCGTGTTCGCCGCCGTCACCCGGGCCGCCGGGCACTACGGCCGGCTCGACATCGTCGTCAACAACGCGGGCGCACTGTCGATGGGCATGGTCGAGGAGTTCACCGAGGCCGAGGCCCGGGCCCAACTGGACGTCAACTTCTTCGGCGCCCTCTGGGTCAGCCAGGCGGTCATGCCCGTCCTGCGCGCACAGGGCGGCGGCCACCTCCTCCAGGTCTCCAGCATCGCCGCCCTCGCCGGCTTCCCCGGCACCGGCCTCTACAGCGCCAGCAAGTTCGCCCTGGAGGGCCTCAGCGAAGCCCTCGCCGCCGAGGCCGCCGCCTTCGGCGCGAAGGTCAGCATCATCCAGCCCGGCGGCTACTGGACCGACCTCTACACCGCCATGCACGCCACCACCCCCCTGGACGCCTACGCCCCACTGCGCGAGGAACTCGCCGCACAGTGGGCCGAAGGCTCCGTCGACAGCAGCCCCGAACTCGCCGCCCAGGCCCTCCTCCAGCTCGTCGACAGCGACGAACCCCCGCTGCGCCTGCTCCTCGGCAGCATGGTCTACGACCTCGCCTTCGACCTGGCCCGCAAGCGGATGGACACCTGGGCCGGCTGGGAGCAGGTCAGCCGCGCCGCCGAGAAGGCCGTCCCGGCACCCGCGGCCACGGCCACGGAGACGACCGCGGAGACGAGCACGGAGACCACCGGCTGACGCCGGCGCCGCCCGTTCGACCCTGTGCGGGCCTGTGCGGTCCTGTGCGGGCTTGTGCCCGCGCGGGGCCGCCGACAGACTTGACGATCGTCCGACAAAAAGCTTGATCGCCTTGAGGGGTACGGGATGTCGTCGCTGTTCCGCATGCTCGACTTGCACGAGGCCGTGGAAAAGGCCCGGCAGCGGCCGGACGGACGCCTCTTCGTCTCCGACTACAACGGCTCCCACCCCTACGTCGCCGACTACCTCGGCGACCTCGCCCACACCCCGCCCTACCGCCTCGGCGACGTCAGCCGGTATTCCGCGATCGACGAGGACCACGCGCTGCGCACCAAACTCGCGCGGCTGCACGAGAGTTACGACGGCGAGGAACGCTCCCCCGGGCAGATCGTCCCGGCCGGCGGCTCCAGCAGCCTGATCGGCACCTTCTGCACCTGGCTGCGGCTCACCGGCCACACCCGGGTCCACTACGTCCCGCCGGTGTACTACAAATTCGCCTACTTCTTCCGGAAGTTCGGCATCGAACCCGTCGCCGCCGCCGAAACCCACGCCCACCGGGGCGAGTTCACCTGGGACCTGCCCGACGAACGGACCGTCCTGCTGCTCACCGACCCCGTCTGGTACACCGGCCGGCGCGTCCCCGCCCAGGTGCTCAAGGAGCTCGCCGCATGGCAACTCGCCACCGGCTCCCTGGTGTTCGTCGACGGAACGTTCCAGTACCTGCGCTGGGACGGCAGCCGCCGCGAGGACTCCGCCACCCTGCCCGCCGACCTCACCCTGCGGATGGTCTGCCCCACCAAGTACCTGTCCATCCACGGCTACCGCTGTGCCCACCTGCTGGTGCCCGAGCGCCTCCGCGAGCCGCTCGCCGAACTGCACCTCAACCTGCACGGCGACGTCACCCTGGCCGACCGGCAGTTCGCCCACCGGGCCGCCGACCTGATGCGGGTCGAGGGCAACCACCGGCTGATCGACCATATCCGGGCCAACCACCAACGCCTCTCGGCCGGTTGCGCGCTGACCGCGCAGGCGGCGATCGAGACCGGCTACTTCCTGTTCGCCCGGCCCACCGCCCCGGCCGACCGCCTGCTCGCCCTGGACGGCCGCCACTTCGAACTGCCCGACCACCCCGGGTTCGTCCGGATCAACCTGCTCAACGAGGCGGCGCTGGACGGGCTGGAGTCACTGGCGGCCGCGTAGCGGCGGCGGTGGCGGCCCCGGACGCCCCTGCGGCGGTGGCGGCCCCGGCGGCGATGGCGTGCCGGCGGCGCCAGACCGCCGCCGAGATCCGCGCCACCAGCCGGGCCGCCGGGTCGTCCTCGTGCGCGTCCTCCCCCGAGGCCAGCGGACCGGTGTAGCAGACCGCCAGCAGGTACGGCGGGCAGTCCTCCGGGCGGACCAGCCCGACGCTGTGCCGGACGCCCGGGAACCAGCCGTTCTTGAACGCGACCCGGGTGCCCGGCGGCAGCCCGGCAGCGAGGTCCACCCGGAAGGCGTTGCGCTCCAGCAGCGCCAACAACTCCGGTTCGCCGGCCAGCGATTGCAGCAGGCGGACCAGGTCGCATGCGCTCACCCGGTTGTGCACGCCGGCGTCGCGCGCCGGGTAGTCCTCGATCCCCCGCGGGCTGGCGCTGCGGGTCGCCCCCGCCCGCCGCCAGACCTCGGCCACCGCCTCGTGCCCCACCCGGGCCAGGCAGAGGTTGGTGGCGAGGTTGGAGGAATGCGTGATCATCCGCTCGGCGAGGGTGCGCAGCGGCGCCGCGCCGCCGAGCAGCGCCCAGGGCTCCGGATCGCTGTCCCAGTCCGGGTCGTTGCCGTACTCCCCGCCGGCCGCCGAGGCGAACCGGTTGACGACGGGGATCTCCGCGTCCAGGTCCGCCCCGCTGCGGTACAGCGCCGCGAGCACCGCCACCTTCATCGTGCTCGCCGCATCGTGCAGCTCGTCACCGCGCCGGACCACCACCGGATCGCCGCCCCAGGGGGCCACCACCACAGACAGCATGCGCCCAGGGTAGGACCGGCTCCCGGGATAGCGGCTCAAGCCGGGCCGTGGGGACGGCCCCGGCGCCGCGGAACAGCTCGCTCGCGCCCCAGGCGCGACACCGGCAGGGCCTGCCCCGCCAGCGGCCGGACCTCCGCGGGGGTGGCGAGCTCCGCCAGGTAGCGCTCGCGCGGCAGGAGGGTGGCGCCGAGGGCGCGGACGTGCGGGGTGTCCCACTGGGCGTCGAGGAGGCGGCCGCCGGCGGCGGCGAAGCGGGCGGCGAGGTCGGCGACGGCGACGCGGGCCGCGTCGGGGCGGCGGTGGAACATCGAGTCGAGGCTCAGGACCGCGCCCGCGCCGACCCCGAAGACGCCCCCGATCAGCTCCTCGCCCTCCCAGACCTCGGCGCTGTGGGCCGCGCCGCTCTCGTTCAGGCTGCGCAACGCAGCGCGCAGCTCCTCGGTGAGCCACGGCGGCCGGCGGCCGTCGGCGCAGGCGTCGAGGACCCGGTCGAAGGCCAGGTCGGCGCTGGTCCACCAGGGCAGGGTGTTGCGCAGCCGCCGGGCGAGCCGGCTGCCGAGGCGGACGCCGTCGGGGGTGATCACCGGGCGCGGGTCGGGGGACCACCAGGCGAGCGCGTAGGGGTCGTCCTCGGGCGTGCCCGGGAGCAGGGCCACCTCTCCGGCGGCCACCGCCTCCTCGAACCGGGCCTCGTTGAAGGCGCTCGCGTAGTCGTCGCCGGCGGGCATCGGGAACAGCCCGCGCCGGTACGCGGCCAGCAGGACGTCCGCCGCGAGCCCGCCGCCGAACGCGGCCGGCCCGTCCCCGGGCGCCCGCGCCAGGTCGACCCGCTCGAACATCCGCCCGGCAGCGTCGCTCATCGCCGCACCACCCCCACCGGCGGCGTCAGGAAGCCCTCCACCGCCAACTGCTCCAGATAGCGGTCCAGCAGCCCGTCGTCCACCGCCGGGAGGCCGATCCCGCTGCCCATCAGCGCGTGTTCGGTGTTGGACCGGTCGAAGAGGGGGAACGTCGGCCGGAAGTACATCTCGCTGATGGAGAGGTCGGTGCCCGGGCTGCGGTCGACGAAGAGCGGGACGAAGGGGGTCATCGGGTGGGTGGGGTGGCCGGCGGCGAAGCGGACGAGGTCCTGGACCCAGGCGTCGTACGGGACTTCGTCCACCGGGTAGCCGCGGGCGCGCAGCCGGGCGGCGAGGTCGGCGAGGACGGCGGGCCGGGGCGAGGTCACGTGGTAGACCTCGCCGTTGGCCGGGGCGTGGGCGGTGATGTGGGCGACGGCCAGGCTGAACCGGTCGGCCGGGACGAAGTCGAGCAGCAGCCGGACGTCCGGGCAACTCCCGCTGTCTGCCATGTACTTGATCAGCGCGCAGATCTCGGTGCCGGTGTTCATCACGCCGGTGGAGAGGTCCCCGGTGACGTCGTTGGTACGCAGCACGGTGACCGGCAGTCCGGCGGCGGCCGCGTTGTGCAGGAGCTGTTCGGCGACCCACTTGCTCTCCACGTAGCCGACCGCGAGCTTGTCGGGGTGGGCGAGCGGCATCCGTTCGGTGACCTCGGCGACGCCGGCCGGGCCGAAGCCGGCCAGGACGGCGAGGGTGGAGAGGTAGTGCACGGGGATGCCGCGGGAGTGGCCGGCCAGCCGGACGATCTCGCGGGTGCCGTCCACGTTGGCGGCGCGCAGCTGGTGGTACGGGTAGATGAAGTTGACCTGTCCGCCGAGGTGGTGGATGGCGTCCAGGCTGCCGGCGAGCTGCTCGAACCGGTGCTGCGTGAGGCCGAGCAGCGGTTCGGTGAGGTCGCCGACCAGCGGGACGACGCGGGCGTCGGCCAGGTCGTGGCGGAGGAAGCGCTGTTGCGCGGCGCGGATGCGTTCGAGGGCGTGTTCCTCGTCGGGGGCGCGGACCAGGCAGTGGATGCGGGCGCCGGTGGTGCGCAGCAGCGTGTTCAGCAGGTGGGCGCCGCAGAAGCCGGTGGCGCCGGTGAGCAGGATGTCGGCGGGTTCGGCGCGGGAGGGGGCGGGTTGCCAGGACTGCCGGACGGGGGTGCCGAGTTCGGCTTCGGCGACCCAGTCGACCGCGGCCTCGCCGAGGCCGTTCCGGGTGGAGCGGGCGGTGCGGGTGGCGGCGGCGAAGGCGCGCAGGGTGGAGTCGCCGAGCAGGGAGCGGGTGAGGAAACGGATCCGGGTGACGTCGATGCCGAACATGATCCGGACCCGGGCCAGCATCTCCATGGCGAGCAGGGAGTTGCCGCCGAGCTCGAAGAAGTCGTCGGCCGGTCCGACCCGGTCGACGGTGAGAAGTTCGGACCAGAGGTGGGCGATGCCGGCCTCGATCGTGCTGCCGTTGCCGTCGCCGTCGCGGCGCTCGGCGCCGTCGGGGCTGTCGGGGCTGTCGGCGTCGCCTGGGCGGCCGGCACCGTCGGCAGGGTCGGCGTCGCCGGGGCGCGGCAGCTGGTCGGCGCGCGGGTGCCGGTGGCTGTCCCGGCGTTGCAGCTGCGGGGTCGTGTGCGGCAGCCGGCGCCGGTCGATCTTGCCGTGGGCGGTGAGCGGCATGCTGTCGAGCAGGACGAAGTCGGCCGGGACCATGAAGTCCGGCAGCCGGTCGGCCAGGTAGGCGCGGATCTGGGCGCGCCGGGCGTGGGCGCCGGAGCCGGCCCGGTCGGTGAGCGTGTAGTAGGCGGTGAGCACACGGTTGCCGTCGTCGCTGCCGTCGGCGGCGACGCGGGCCTGCCGGACGTCGGGGTGGGCGGCGAGCACCGATTCGACCTCGGCCGGGTCGACGCGGTAGCCGCGGACCTTCACCTGGTCGTCGAACCGTCCGAGGATCTCCAGGTGGCCGTCCGCCCGCCAGCGGCCGGCGTCACCGGTGCGGTACATGCGTTCGCCGGGCACGGGCGCGTACGGGTCGGGCAGAAACGTTTCCGCGGTGAGTCCGGGCTGCCGCCAGTAGCCCCGGGCGAGGCCGGGGCCGCCGAGGTAGATCTCGCCCTTCTCGCCGGGCCTGACCGGGGAGAGCCGCGCGTCCAGCACGTGCACCCGCACGCCCGGCAGCGGCCGCCCGATCGGCACCGGCGCCGTGCTCACCCCGCCGTGCTCGGCACCGTCGTGGACGGCGGCAGCGTCCGGAGCGGCGGCGTCCGGACCGGCAGCGGCGCTCGGACCGGCGGCACTGCCGTGAGCGGCGGCCCCGCTGTGGGCCGCCGCGCCGTGCACCGGGCATCCGTGGACGCCGCCGGCCAGCACTGCGGGCGTGACCTCGCAGAGCGTCGAGGTGACGGCCGCCTCGGTCACGCCGTACGCGTTGACCAGCCGGACGCCGGGCAGCCGCTCCAGGCAGGTGCGGCAGTCGTCGGCGTGCACGGTGTCCCCGCCGACCACCACCAGCCGCAGGCCGCCGGGGGCCGGGCCGCCCTCGGGGAGCAGCGCGAGCACGTGGTGCCAGTAGGCGGGCGTGAGGTCGGTGACGGTGAGGCCCAGTTCCTGCATCCGGTGCACCAGCTCGGTGGGCGCCCAGGTCCGCGCGCCGCCGAGGACCAGGGTGGCGCCGGCGACCAGGGTGGCGAGCACCTGTTCCAGCGCGGTGTCGAAGCCGAGCGCGGCGAGCTGCAGCACCCGGTCACGCGGAGTGAGGCCGTAGGCGTGGATGACCCGGTCGAGGGTGAACACCAGGGAGCGGTGGGTGACCGGGACGCCCTTGGGCGTGCCGGTGGTGCCGGAGGTGTAGATCAGATAGGCGAGGTCGTCCGGAGCGGCGGTGTCGGGCACGGCACCGGCGTCGCCCGCCTCCGCCTGCCCACTGCCTCCGCCTGCGTCTGCGTCTGCTTCTGCGTCTGCTTCTGCTTCTGCTTCTGCGGCCGTGTCCCTGTCCCTGTCCGCGTCCGCGGCCGTGTCCGCTTCCACGTCCAGCACGGTGACCCCCGGGAAGCGCCGGCCCGGCGCCGCCACCGCGACCTCCGCCCGGCAGTCCTCGATGAGCTGCGCCAGCCGCCGCTCCGGGTGGGACGGGTCCAGCGGAAGGAGCGCCCCGCCGGCCTTGAGCACGCCGAGCCAGGCCGTCACCAGGCCGGTCCCGCGTTCCAGGCAGACCGGCACCACCCGCTCCGGCCCGACGCCCCGGTCGCGCAGTGCGGCAGCCAGCCGGTCACTGCGCCGGTCCAGCTCGCGGTAGCTCAGCCCGCCGTCCTCGGCGAGCACCGCAGTCGCGTCCGGATCGTGCGCGGCGCGGGCCCGGAACAGCCCGTGCACGGTGTCGGCGAACCCGGCCCGGGCGCCCCCGCGCCCGGCCGCGCCGCCCTGGCCCGACGGTAAGGGCCCGAGCCCCAGCCCGCCCCAGCGCCACTCGCGCTCCACGTAGGCCCGGCAGGCCGAGCGGCCGTCCGGCCCGAAAACCGTCCGCCAACCGCTCGGAACGGTGAAGTCACCGGGCCAGATCGCATACAGACCGTCTTCGTTGCACAACACGGCGTGACGTCCGGAGTCCATTTCCGTTCGCGCGCCCTGTGCGCCCTCTGGTGCCTCGTCCACCGGCTTGACCTCGTGCTGTGGCGGCAGAATGCTGGGAGATGCGACATTTCCGACTATACGCACTCACGGCCCATTTCGAACGTCCGGCCGCAATCATCCGGACGGACGCGGCCCCTGCCCGAAGGGCGATTCCCCGCAAAGACCCGTCCTCACCCGAACTCCCCCGCCCGACCGGCGGGGTGATGTCACGGAGGAGGTAGCTTCGTTGACACGCCGGCGCCAGCGCCTGATGGTCTGTTACCTGCTGTGGATGGTGCTGTTCACCTGCATCTACTACATCAACCCCACCCAGCGGATCATCTGGTGGACGGGCATGGGCCTCGGTGGCGTCGCCGCCATCGTGGTCGGAGTCCGCCTTAACCGCCCGTCCCATGCGCTCTTCTGGTACCTGCTCGCGCTCGCCAACCTCAGTTTCACGGCCGGCGAGGTGGTCCAGGTCATCCAGCTGCAGTTCCTGCACCTGAGCAACCCCTTCCCGTCGGTCGCCGACGGCTTCTACCTCGCCGAGTACCTGCTGTACGCGGCGGGCGTGTTGGGCTTCATCCGCTGGCGGACGGCCCATCAGGACCGGGCCAGCCTGCTGGACGCGCTCATCCTCACCATGGGCCTGGCGTTGCTCGTGTGGATCTACCTGGTCCTCCCGTACGCCCGGAACCCGGACCTCACCTGGGTCCAGAAGGCCGTCTCCATCGCCTACCCCCTCGGCGACGTCGTCGTCCTCGCCCTGCTGCTGCGCCTGCTGGCGCCACGCGGCGGCGGCAGCCGCGCCCTGCAACTGCTCACCGTCGGCACGGTCGGCCTGCTGATCTCCGACATCCTGTACGGACTGATCCAGCTGCACGGCAACTGGCACATCGGCACCCCGGTCGACCTCGGCTGGGCCGCCTTCTACACCGCCTGGGGCGCGGCCGCACTGCACCCCTCGATGGTCGAGCTGACCAAACCCGTGCCCAGCCAGCAGGTCGACCTCGGCCCCGGCCGGCTGGCCCTGCTCACCCTCGCCTCCCTGGTCGCGCCGACCATCCTGATCATCGAGTCGCTGACCGGGAACACCAGCAACGCCGGCGTCATCGGCGCCTTCTCCGCCCTGATCTACCTGCTGGTCCTGGCCCGCCTGGCCGTCGTGGTCAACGCCCGGCGGCAGGCCGTCGCCCGGGAACGCGCACTGCGCGAGGCCGGCGCCTCACTGACCGCCGCGGTCACCGTCGAGGAGGTCGCCGACGCCGTCCAGGCCGCCGCCTCCACCCTGATGCCCGCCGAACCCGGTCACGTCGCCCTGCTCGCGGTCACCGAGGGCGGCGTCCTGCACGTCCGGCACGCCGAACGGGGCCCCGCCCAGCACACCCTCGGCGACGGCTCCGACTCGGACGAGGTGCTCGCCCTCGCCGCCGTCCGCGAGACCCGTTTACTCCCCGTCGAGGAGATCGGCAACGACCTCGCGGTCCGGCTCGACGGCATGCCCTCCGCGCTGCTCTGCCCGCTCACCCTGGCCGAGCGCCCCTCCGGCGACCCGCTGATCGGCGCGCTCATCGTCACCGGCACCGAGCAGGAGCTCACCAGCCTCTGGAGCTCGCTGGAGATCCTCGCCGCCCAGGCCGCGCTGGCCGTCGAACGCGTCATGCTGAGCCAGGAGGTCAACCGCCGCAACAGCGAGGCGTACTTCCGCACCCTCGTGCAGAGCGCCAGCGACGTCATCCTGATCCTCAACGCCGACGACGGCGTCCGCTACGCCTCCTCCTCCGCCGAGCGCGTCCTCGGCTACCCCGACCTGGACGGCACCCTCATCACCGACCTCGTCCCGCCCGAGGACAGCCGCGCCGTCGGCAGCGCACTCGCCCGGATGCGCGGCCTCGACGGCGGCGCCCGGCCCGGCGACGGCGGCACCCGCGACACACAACGCGAGCACTGGCGGCTGCTGCGGCACGACCGCACCCCGATCGAGGCCGAGGTCCGCTGCAACGACCTGCGCGGCGACCCCACCGTGGGCGGCCTCGTGCTCACCCTGCGCGACGTCACCGAACAGCGCCAGATGGAGCGCGAACTCACCCACCGGGCCTTCCACGACTCGCTCACCGGCCTGGCCAACCGTGTCCTCTTCCAGGACCGCGTCGGCCACGCGCTCTCCCGCGGCGAGCGCAGCGGCGCGATCACCGGGGTGCTCTTCATCGACCTGGACGACTTCAAGGTGGTCAACGACACCCAGGGCCACGCCGTCGGCGACGAGCTGCTGGTCGCCGTCTCGCTCCGGGTCTCCACCGCGCTGCGCACCTCCGACACGGCGGCCCGGCTCGGCGGCGACGAGTTCGCCGTCCTGGTCGAGGACGCGACCCGCCCGGCCGACGTCGGTGCCACCGCGGACGCCGTGCTGGCCGCGTTCACCGAACCGTTCAAGCTGAGCGCGGGCGCGGTCCGGGTCTCGGCGAGCATCGGCGTCGCGACGACCGAGGACAGCGTCGACGCGACCGAACTGCTCAGCCACGCCGACCTGGCGCTGTACTCGGCGAAGTCGGCCGGCAAGCGGCAGTGGTGCCACTACCAGCCCGCCCTGCAGGCCGGCCTGGTGGAGCGGCACGAGCTGAACGAGAACCTCGACACGGCGATCGCCGAATCCCGGTTCAAGCTGTACTACCAGCCGATCGTCGACCTGGCCACCGGCGACCTGGTCGCCTTCGAGGCCCTGGTCCGCTGGCCGCACGACCGGCGCGGCATGGTCCTCCCCGACGAGTTCATCGCCCTCGCCGAGGAGAGCGGCCAGATCGTCCCGCTCGGCGCCTGGGTGCTGGAACGCGCCGCCCAGGAGGCCGCCTCCTGGCACACCCTGACCAGCGAGGAGCGCCGGTCCGCCGGACGCCCGCCGCTGCGCGTCAACGTGAACGTCTCGGCCCGGCAGTTCCGCGACGCCGGCTTCGTCGACGTGGTCCGCGGCGCCGTGCGGTCCTCCGGCATCGACCCGGGCGCGCTCGTCCTGGAACTCACCGAATCCGTGCTGATGCGGCGCGACGAACGCGTCCACACCGACATGCGCACGCTCAGCCGGCTGGGCGTCGGCATCGCGATCGACGACTTCGGCACCGGGTACTCGTCGCTCTCGTACCTGCGGGAGTTCCCGATCTCCATCCTGAAGATCGACAAGTCCTTCATCGACGGGCTCGGGCTGTCGCAGCAGCAGTACGCCCTGGTCGAGGGCATCACGCGGATCGCCGACACCCTCGGCGTCCAGGTCATCGCCGAGGGCATCGAGAACGTCGAGCAGCGCGACCTGCTCGCCGCCATGGGCTGCCCCCTCGGCCAGGGCTACCTCTTCGCCCACCCCCTCGCCCCCGACCAGGCCCGCGCCCTCATCCGCGAAAGCGCCGGCCTCACCGACGTCCAGCACCTCGACTGACCCCCGCCCGGGGCCCGCTCGGGGCGGGGGCCCTCCGTCGATGCCGGACGGCCCCGTGAGCCGGGTGGTGCTACTTCACCGGGTGGGGGTGGCCGAGGTGGGGGAAGAACGGGAGCAGGTCGGTGTGCGGGGGGATGTGGTCGCTGGTGACCTTGCCGCCGGAGACCATGGTGAGGCGGGCGGAGGTCACGTCGTCCACCAGGGTCCGGCCGTTGGGGTAGCCGGCCGGGCGGGAACGGTCGTAGCGGAGGACGTCGGGCAGGACGAGCTTGAGGGTCTCGGTCGCCGCCTCGGTGGTGTAGTCCCCGGTGTGCTGGAGGACGGCCGTCCACGGCTCGCGGTACGTCGCCCAGTCGTCGGCGGGCTCGCCCGCGTTGTAGGACCTCCTCGGCGTTGAAGTACGCGGTGAGGGAGGGGTGGGCGCCCCGGTCGACGGAGACCAGCCGGCCGTCCTCGCGGAGGCTGACCCGGGCCCAGACCCCGATCGTCGGGTCCGGGCCGAGTTCGGCGTCCGGCACCTCCAGGGCGATGCCGAAGACGTTGGCGTCCGCCATCGCGTCCTTGCCGGTCCAGGTGAAGTCGTTGACGATCCCTTCGAGATCGGCGAAGAAGGGATCGCTGCGCAGCCCGACCGAAAGCCGGTGGCCGTTCGCCTCCACCACGTCCGGCGCGTCGCCGAACGCCACCGGGACGGCGGAGAACAGCACGTCGCCGGCGGCCTCGTGGCTACGGGCGGCCTCGCCGGTCGCACGGTGCACGGTGACGGTCTGGCCGCCGGTGTCGGCGCCGGAGAAGGTGAACGAGTAGGCGACGTCGGCCCGGTCGTCGCCGTCGCTGTCGATGTTGATCCGGTAGACCGCGTCCGGGTGGAACTCGGCGGCCTGGGTGGGGGCGTACGGGTTCACGTTCATGATGAGGACGGTCCGGCCGGGCGCGGCGGCCGCCGGGAACGCGAACAGGTCGGTGAGGTCCAGCCGGGCGTCACCGCGGGGCGAGCGGAGGTCGGGGCCGCTGAGGTGGTGGGACATGGCACTGTGGTAGCAGCACCGCCCCGACCGGCACGGGAGGACACCCGTACAGCGGGCGGCCGTCCGCCGATTGGCAGACGGCCGCCGGGAACCGTCGGACAGTAGGCTCGCGCGGACCTCGCTCAGACCTCGGCGGTCGCGGCGAAGCCGACGAACGCCTTCCACGCGGCCGGCTCGAACGCCAGCTGCGGGCCGCTCTTGTCCTTGGAGTCACGCACGTGGACGACGCCGGGTGAACTGGCGACCTCGACGCAGGCGGCGCCCTCGTTCGTGCTGTAGCTGCTCTTGAACCACGCAAGCTCGGCCGTACTCATCGTTCCACCAGCCTCTTCTCGATCAGGGCGAGTGACGCCTCAGAGCTGAGCGCCTGCGCCCTGAGACTGCCGTAACGCGTGGCCATTCTACGGACGTCCTCTGGGATCGTGATCAACCTATTGACGTGCTGCACCTCCACGTAGGCGATCTGGGAACGCCCGTTCGGCGTGAGGAGGATGAAGGAGCCTCCCATGCCCGCATGGCCGGTGCGGTCCAGCGGCAGAATCTGGAGTTCGAGGCCCCGCATCTGACCGATCTCCAGCAGGTGGCGCAACTGCTCCTCATGCACGTCACGGCCACCGACCGGCCGCAGGAGCACCCCTTCGTCAATCACCCAGCTCAGTGTCGGCAGCGGCCAGCGCTTCAAGATCTCCTGCCGGGTCATCCGAGCTGCCACCCACTGCTCGACCTGCTCCACCGACAGCCAGGGCCGTCGCATGTTATACAGCGCCCGGGCATGCGCCTCTGTCTGCAGGAGGCCAGGAATAGCGATCATGCTGTACTCGTGGATCTCGATCGCCTGGGCCTCTTCTTTCGTGAAGGCCTTCGAGAACGCCGGGTGCCGGGCACTGACGCGGACCTTTGCCTTCATCACGTCGTCAGCCACAGTCTGCAGCACGCCGGCCGCACCGAGCAGTTCGTCCGCGGCCGTCAGCAGCTCCACCCGCGGAGTCCGCTTACCGCGCTCTACGGCCCCGATCAAGTCCTCGCCGTAGCCGAGTCGGTGAGCCAAGTCACGCTGCGTGAAGCCCGCCCGCTCTCGGAAGAGCTTGATCAGCTTCCCCACCGCTGCGTAGAACTCCGCCACGCCCTCGGAGCCCTCCGCCAGCTCGCCATCCTCGAAGACGGTTCCGTCGGCACTCATCGCAGCCACCCCATCCGTACTCGCCGCGCTTTCGATCGGTTAATCCGCGCCCCGCCGACAAGAGCACCCTAGGCACCCGAACAGGCACTCTCCGTGGCCGCCGAATCCATGGTCAGGGTACTTCCGACCCTCCACGCTTTGTCCCGTGAAGACCGAAATTCCCCTCACCGATCCCCGCCGCCTCGCCATCGTGCTCGCGGCGACCCCCAGGGGCGCAGCCACCTGCCGGCGCCTCGCGAGACGCCAACTCATCGCGTGGGGGCTGGACTCCACCGCGGACGAGCCGTACCACTCCGCGCTGCTGATCGTCGCGGAGCTGGCCGCCAACGCCGTCACCCACGGCCGGGTCGCCGGGCGCCGGTTCGAACTGGGCCTCGCGCTCACCGGACCGGTCCTCCGCATCGAGGTCTCGGACTGCCGGGGCGACCGCCTCCCCGCCCTGCCCGCCGTGCCCTGCGCCGACTCCCAGTCCGGGCGCGGTCTCGTCCTCATCGACGCGCTCGCCGACCGCTGGGGTGCGCTCCCCCGTCATCCCGGCGCCAAGACCGTCTGGGCCGAACTCGACCTTCCCCTGCCCGATGCCTGCTGAGGCTCCCGACTCGGCCGCCACCGCGACCGCCTGCACCGTGCTGCCGTTCGCCCTCCTGCTCGCCCTCCTGACCTGGGCGCTCCCCCTGGCCCATCGGCCGGTGGTCTCTCCCGCTCCTGCCAGTCCGGGCGCGACCGTCAGCAGTGGGTCAGCGCCTCCGTGATGTACGGCTCGGCAGCCCGGTTACTGGACATGTAGCTGGGCGCGATCCGCGCCTTGTGCACGGCGTCCGACAGCCCCTGGTGCTTGCTGTCGGCCAGCGCGGCGGCAGCGGCCAGTTCCTCGGCCGCGGAGAGCCTGTAGAGCACCGAGTCGGCCGCGTTCCGGCCCGCCGTGTCGGAGGCGTCCGCCGGGTGCTCGGGCAGCGGGGCCCGCAGGCCGCGCATCAGGGCGCACGCGGTCCGCGCGTCGTCCGAGCCGGCCGCCTCCTTCCCCGCACTGCACGCCGAGCACGCCAGGACCAGGAGCAGTGCGACGGCGGCGATGGTGTTCCTCACGAGTCCCCCCTCGGATGCGCGGTCGCGCCCCAGGAACTCTAGGCAGCGCGGGCGAGGGCGGACAAGTGACTCCGTGAACCGGGCGCTTGACGCTCTTGGTTACCAGGCACCGACTCCCTACGATGAGTTGACGTGACGACTCATCGGGGGAACGGAGCCGGCGTGCCGGTGAAACGGTCGGGCAGTGGCCGACGCCTGGCGCCCGCACTCGCGGCCCTGGCCGCCGCGCTGGTGGCCTGCACCTCCAGCCCCTCGCCACAGCCCCCCACGGCCGGCGGCGCCGAGACGGCCTGTTCCGTCCTCGGGCGGATTCCCGACCCGTTCCCCGCCGCTCCGACGGGCAAAGGGACCAGCCCCGCGTACGACATCAACGTCCACCGCCTCAACGCCGCCCGCATGACGGCCCGCGACGGCGCGCGCACCGACCCCGGCGGCCAGCCACTCGCCGACGCCCTCGACGCCGCGTACCGGGGCCTGGTCGAGGACGCCGACCTGCCCGAGGGCCAGAAGCACCTGACCGAGGCCCGCCGGTCCTGTTGACCCCCGGGGAGCCTTGCCGACGTAGGGTGAACGACGGGATTACAGGTCACCCGGCCGGCTGCTTGCGCAGCAACTGTGCTTCGCCGCAGGTCTGGTCGGGATCCTCGACCAGACACAGGTTCATCCCGTCGTCGTCCTTCTGGACACTCGCCAGCACGGTGCAGGTGACGTTCCGGGCGTCCCCACCGGGCTTCAGCTTGATGGTCGACCCCTTGGGGTCACTGGTCCCGCGCCACCTGCGTCCGCTCACCCATCAGCAGCCACGTCCCGGCGGAAAGGGACTGGGCACATCCGTCCCGCAGCGAGACCGTCTTCGCGATGGCTTCCGAGGAGAAGGTCCCCCCTTCCGCGATGACGAGGCGAACCCCCTTCTGGTTGGCCCAGGTCCCGACGATGTCGCCTTGGGAGGCTTCAACGGACGAGCCGCCGGCCGCGCAGCCACTCGCCAACAGCCCCGCGAGCCCCAGTACGAACGCCACGCGGGAGGGCCTCAGGGACGTCCTGCCCTGCGCGCACCGTGTACGACGTACTCCCGCTTCACGTAACACCCGGCCAGCCTACGCTCGGCCGCCGGATCCCCAGATGTCGGGTCGGGAGCCGGCGGGGCCGGCAGCCGCAGCCGTCTAGGTAGGGCGCGATCATCGGGGCGGTGAAGTTCCCGGCGAGCCCGCCCTGCGTGATCTTCACCGAGCCGGCCCGGAACCGGCTCGCCTGCAACTCCTCGCTTCGCGAGAGGAGTTCGGGGATCTGCTCGGCCCCGCGCTCGCGGTCCCACCAGAGCGCCCCGACGATGCGGGCGGTCAGCGAACCGTCCCGGGCGGCGGCAAGGTAGGCTCGGACAGGTCCGGCTGACCGTTGAAGACGCCGAGGATGGCGCCCACTCGCCAGTTCCGTCCCCCGTACACGGTGTGCGCGCATCCCGGAACCCGGGGATCAGCAGCCTTCCGGTGACGTCCATCACCTCGGCCCCCGGCCACAGCCGGACTGCACGCCCGCGTCAGCGCCGGATCGCCAGTGTGGACGGGACGGTTGATGAAGACGAGGTCGGCGCAGGGCATGACGAATGCTCCCTGGAATATCAGTGATCTTGCTCCGCCCAGGTAAACACCGCCACCACCGGTCAATGAGATTGTCATAAGCGTCGACGCCGCCCGCCGCTCACCCCCTCCGCAGCGGCAAGCCGGACGCCGCCGGTAACCAGAGCTCCTGGTCGCTACCGGATCGCCCGAGCCAGATCGAACAGCTGCGGCCGTTGTCGGAGCGGGTCGCGTAGATGACGACCAGGTAGCCCGCGTCGGCTTCGTACTCGGCCTTCCACGTGCCCTGCAGTTCCAGCGTCTTCGACGTGTCCCACGTCGAACTGTCACAGGCCGCCACCGGTACCGTCGTAGGCCCGAGGTCCCCGCCTGCACGCAGTTCCACAGCCACCGCCCCGCCGACCCAGCGTCCGGCCGGGTCCGACAGTTCGCGCGCCGTGAACCAGTGCACGCAGATCACCGCCGCCACACCCCCACCCACCAGAGCCACGCCCCCGGCCGCCACACCCGCCCGGATTGACCAACGCACTGCCATCTCCCCGACCTCTCCTTCCCCCAAAGGCCACCAGCCGATCTGGCGGCTGCTCGGCACGATGCGGCGGCCCCCTGCTCCAACGCTCTCCACCGGTGCGGCCGCCTCCAGAAGCCCCGCCCCAGCGCAACCCCTCAAGCAGCCCCAGCCCGCCAGGCTCGCCACCAGGTCCATCGCCTTGTCCCCCGCCGCCTCATACCTGGCAGCCGCAACCCAGCAATGCAGCAACGGCCACCCGGCCGTCACCGCCCTGACCGGACGATGCCCTCCACAGGAAGCTCCCCACTTCATTGTTCTCTCACCAACTGAGCTCAATCACCCATCCTCATGCCCCATCCCGGCGGACTCACTGCGGCAAACATCGCATCCACCGGACGTAACCGCCGACCCCCACCGATGCGAGCCGCCCCATCCGAATCTCGGATGGGGCGGCTCCTGACACAGACCCACGGGTTCTTCGCTGCCACTGAACTACTGCCGGACGAACGGCTCGTTGGCAGCGCTGGCGCCGGTCATCTGCAGCCGCACCTCACCGTTGCGCGTGAAGTACTGGAAGTACCTTTCGCATTTCAGATCGCCGGTGACAGACGTCAGCTGCACGACCGCGCCGTGCCCGGCATCGTCCATCTTCCCGTGCCGCCAGGTACCAGTGAACTTGACCACCGTGGGCGACGACGGTCCGTTGCACGTGGCGGGGAGCAAGCTCACCTCCCCGAGAGCACCCCCGTCCAGGAATTGGATCGTTCCGGAACTCGCCCTCCAGGACCCGACGACAGGAGCGTCACCTTCCTCCTCCGCCGCTATGCACGAAGCCGCCAGCGGCAGAGCGGAGAGCAGCAGGACGCTCAGCGCATGCAGCCCTCTACGAGCCCGCACCCGACCTGACCTCACGAACTCCCTCATGTGGTAATGCCGTTCCGAAACCGCACTACTCGAAGTCACCAGGGAGGTTTCCCCGGTGAGTCCCCGCGCGGTCGGCCGGCCCTGGTGAGACCTCGAGTTGGGGGAACGTTGAGGTGGATGGCCTGTGGGGTCTCCCGACCGATCGCCGGGAGACCCCTATGACTGCGACCGATGCCTGAGCTCCTTGCCACACGCGCCCGCCTGAGTCGCCCCGAGATGGCCGACCACGACGATGTGCCAGGTAACAGCGGAACGCAGGACCGCGCCCCACCTCAGTCGACCGTGCGTGCACTGGATCCCCTGTTCCACCGCCTCACGTTACCGAGCCGTCCCATCCGAGATCTCGGATGGGACGGCTCCCGACACAGGCCCACCGGTTCCTCGCTGCAACCGGACTACTGCCGCACGAATGGTGCGCCGTCGATATCGGTCAGCTGAAGCCGCTCCTCATCGTTGTACTTGAAGTACTGGAAATACGTGTCGCACTTCAGACCATCAGTAACAGAGGCCAACTCGACGAAGGCCCCCCGTCCGGCATCCTCCACCTTCCCGGGGCGCCAGGTTCCGGTGAACTTCAACTCCGTTGGCGACGACGACCCGCGGCACGTGGCAGGGAGCAGACTCACCTCTCCCAGAGTGCCACCGTCCAAGAACTGGATCGTGCCGACACTCGACTTCCACTTCCCGACAAGCGGCGCGTCGCCCTCCTTCTGCACCGCCGCGCACGAAGCCACCAGCAGCAAAGCAGACGCCAAACAAACCGCCAGCGCACCTAGTCCTCCTCGGGCACGCACCCGACCGGTCCTCAGTGTTCCGATCACTCCACACCTCCGTTCAACGGTGTCCTACATGAAATCCTTGGGGCGGGCGAAGTCATTCGTGGCAATGTACTTTCTAGCTTCGTCGAGTACGACACTCTCGAGTGCTGGCCATGAGGCCCCTGGGTGATCACCGGCGATCTTCTCCCCCATCTTCCGACCGTACTCATTGTTCACCAGGTCGGATAGATGATCAGCGTAGTTACGGCCCTCCCTTGGGCCGTACGCCTCGTGAGCATCAGCGACCATCGCGGCGTCCTGACGTCCGGTGGCGATTGTGAGCATGGCTTGCCAGATGAAGTGCCGGAACGCGTTCACCCTTTCCGAGTCTCCCTCGCCGGGGTATTCCCGCTTCTGGACCGTATCCTCAGCCCAGTTGAAGATGTTGTACGCGTCGTAGCAGTAAACACCCAGCTCCATGACGCAAACCTCCAGCTCGGACGCCTTGGGCCTGCCGATCCACTTCTCGTTATACGGCTCCGATCCTGGGATCGGGTCCTCTCCCGGCTTCGGGTCGTACTTGAAATTGGTGTTCTTCCGGTATTCCTTCTCCAGCTCAAGGCCGTAGGCCCTGCGCGCAGCCTTCTTCTCGTCCTCGACGTTGGACGGGAGGCTGCCAGCCCATCCCGCCCCAGGCTGCAGCCCTGTGGCCAGCAGGAACTTGACGTATCGGGCCGTCCGCGCGGGGGCATCCGCCTGGACCTGTTGGACGATCTTCTGGTAGTTCGGGCCGTCACCCTCGATCTTGGTGCCCATGTGCGAGCACTTGGCCATCCCGCTCGCGCACTCCTCAAGCGCCATCCCTGTGGGGTCCGTCTTGTTGACGGGGTTGTTGTTGCTGTACCCGTATGCGTTCCACTGCTGCGGATCCTCGGGAAGGATCAGTGGATCCGGGCTCAGGAAGCGGCCGGTGGTGGGCTGGTACTGCCGGGCACCGAGGTTGGTGAAGCCGGTGGCGTCGTCCTTCAATCCGCCGACGTAGCCCTTGTCGCCGGACCAGGGGGTGGCAAGGGAGCCGGGGCCGCGGGTGGCGCCGAAGGGGTCGAACGTGCGGCGGGACTCGTTGAGGGTCTCGGAGTCGATGGACAGGGAATTCGTGCCGTGGTGGTCGGAGAACTGGTACGTCAGCTTGGTCGGGCCCTGGCGGACCAGGGTGATACCGCCGGGGATGGCGTAGTACCGGGCTCCGGTGCTGGTCCTGTTGTAGGTGTCGTAGGTGAGTTCGTCACCGCCGCCGAGGTTCACCGTGACCTTACCGGGGTTGCGGCGCACCAGCTGGTTGCCGTCGGCGTCGTAGACGTAGGTCGTGGTGGCGGTGCCCTGGGTGAGTGAGGCGAGCTTGCCCTCGACGTCCCAGGTCAGGGTGGAGCTGTTGGCGGCGTCGACGGCGTTCCAGGTGGGCGTGCCCCACTTGTACTGCCAGCCGGCCGTGTAGACGATGAACTTTCCGTCGTCCTGGACCACCGCGAAGTAGCCGCTGTTGTTGCCGACCCAGGTCTTGGAGGACCAGAGCGGCACCCGCTGCGGGTCGTAGACCACGAAGTTGCCGTCGTCCTGCATGGTCGCCCAGGCGCCCGGGTGGTCCTGGGTGTTGGTCGACCAGATGGCCTGGCCGGTGCGCAGCGAGCTGAGCACCAGGTTGCCGTCGGCCTGCATGGCGAGCTGGACGCTATTGGACCGCACCAACTCACCGGACTTGAGGACGTACCCGGCGCCGAGAATCTTCAGCCCGTTGGGGTTGTTGATCTTCGTAGTATTGCCCGACGCGTCGTACTGGTCGGTGCCCTGCGCAGCACTGGCGCTGCCGTAGGTGTACCTCCCGGTGGCCAGCGCGTGCGGGCCGCCGGTACCGCCGCCCGTGCCGGATGCGGTGGTCGGAGCGTTGCGGGCGCCTGCGGCCGGGAAGGTCTGATCGACAATCAGGTCCTTGGCCGGGTCGCCGGCCGGGTCGCGGTTCACCAGCTTGGTGCGGTTGCCGGTCAGGTCGTAGGTGTACTCCTGCCAGTAGGCTGCGCTGCCGCCGACTGTGGTCTTCGCCGGGGCGGCCACACCGCTGGTCGGCGTGGCGTTCGCGCACGTGCCCTGGCCCGCCAGCGAGGGGGTGGGCTGGCTGAGCTGCCCGGTGTCGCTCCACGCCGTGGTGAGGCGGCCGAGGTGGTCGTAGGTGAAGCACTGCAGGTCGGTCGCGGCCGGGGTGTTGTCCGGGATCGCGCGGATCGCGGTGATCTGCCCGGCCTGGTTGTAGGCGTAGGTGGTGTTCTGGACGGTTCCGGTGGTGGCGGTCTGCTTGTCGATGTATTGGGTCAGCAGGCGGGAGGTCGACTCGTCGTAGGTGTTGGTCGCGACGATCTGGGTGCCCCAGGAGTTCATCGTGGAGCGGATGTTGCGCCCGTAGGCGTCCGAGTCGGCCTGCCGGAGGTAGGTGATGCCGGCCCCCGACATGTCGTTGAGGGTGCCGTACTTCTCGTAGTTGTAGGTGATGTACTCGTCCGCCAGGTCACCGGCGGCTGCCCGGCCCTCGGTCCGGATCGCGCCGCTGATCGGGTTGTAGGAGGCGTAGTAGTTGAAGGTCGCCTGGCCGGTCTGGCCGATGTCGCCGCCGGGGATCGAGACTGTGCTCCTCGTCGGCCGGTAGGCGACATCGAGCTCGGTGACCGCCTTGGTGTAGGCGGCACCGTTCGCTCCTCCCACGTAGCGGGTCGAGGAGGTCGTCTGACCCTTGGCAACGGTGTCGTAGACGTAGCCGGTCAGCTGGTTCTCCGGACTGACCGTGCCGTTGTAGGTGCCGGTCTTCCGGCCCAGCAGGTCGTACGTGATGGCGATCGTCTGGCTGCGTGCGTCCGTGGTGGACGCCAGCCGTCCCGCGGCGTCGTAGCTACGGGTCGATACACCTGTGTCCGGGTCGTCGGCACGGACCTGGCGGCCGCGCTGGTCGTAGCCGTAGCTCCAGGCGTTGCCCGCGGCGTCCACGCGCGTCGCGGCCTGACCACTGGGTGTGTAGGTGTAGTTGGTGATGTCGGCGTCGGCCGGGTTACCGGTCGCCGTGGGCGTCTTGTACTGCCACAGCTGCGTGGTGCGGCCGCGGGCGTCGGTGACGGTGCTGGTGGCGGTGGCACCGCTCGGCGGGGTCACGTCGGTCCGGTCCGCGCCGGGGTAGGCCGTCGTCGTCGCGTTCTGGAACACACCCAGGGCGATGAACTGTGTGCTGGTAGGCCTGCCTCGGCCGTCGAAGACGGTGTAGGTCTGATTCGGAACCATGGCGGGTTCCGGCTTCCATCGTGCCGTGGTCGGGCCGGTCGTGTCCTCGTAGTAGGCGTTGTGGACCCGGTTGGCCCGCCCTAGCGAGTCATAGAACGTGTCCGTGACCAGCCGGCCGTGGTAACTGGAGACGGCCGGCTCGCCCTGCGTCTGGACCACTCGGCCGAGACCGTCCGTGATCTGCGTCGAGACCGCGTACTCCTCGTTGGGCCGGAGGGTCTTGCTGGTGATCGCCGACGGCGCAGTGGTGCCGTTGACCGCGTACTCGTACGTGAAGTTCGCCGTGGCACCGGTGTCGCGGCCCGGCGTCCAAACGGCCTTGAGCCGGCCCAGCGCGTCGTAGGACTGCGTGACCGTACGGCCGTTGGGGTCGGTCGTGGTGACCGGCAGGCCGCGGGCCGGGCTGAGTGCGACCGTGGTGATCCGGCCTGTGCCGCCGTCGGGGGCTCCGACCGGTGCAGGGGTCACCGTCACCTTCTTGTTCGGCAGCTCGCCCGGGTTCGCCGAGCTGTACGTGGTGGTCACGACAGCACCATTGGGGTTGGCGGTGTCGGTGACCTTCGGGTCCGTGACTGTGGCCGTCCGCCCGTAGACGTCGAAGGTCGCGGCGCCGGTGGTCGTGTACTGAGGCGCGCCCGCCGCGTCGTACCGGTCGAGCACCTGCGTACCGGTGGGCTCGCCCTTGTCCCCCGCGTTGCCGTACCCCTGGCCGTCGTAGAGCGTCCGCGCACCGGAGATGGTGTTCGCCGCGGTCGCGGTGGCGTCGCAGGCGTTGGCGCCCGAAACGGTCAATACCTCGGAGACCAGCCCCGTCATCTGTGGGTTGCCACCCGCTGCGTACTTGGTACGCGTGCAAACGTCGGGAGTCCCGTCCGCGGTGCTGAGGGAGGTCTTTACCCGGTTGTTGTGGTCCCGGTCCGTTGTGGTCACGGTCGAGGTGGTGCGGGTGCCGGACGTCGTCTTCGCCGTGCTCACACTGGTCGACGTGGTCGCCGCGTAGCGGGCCACCAGGTCCGGCAGGCCCGTGCGCTTGTGCGTGGCGGTCGGGACGTCATCGGCGGTGGTGTTCACGGTGTAGGCGTCGGGTTCCGCGGCGCCCGCCTCCGGGTAGGTGTCCGACTCCAACACCCGGCCGGACAACCACTCCCGGTCGGGTTGGGCACCGCTCTTCGGGCCCGCGACGCTGGCCGGCCTCGGGAGGTTGTTCGCCTTGTAGTCGCCGTCCATGCCCTGGTAGTAGCTGGTGGACGTCTTGACCTGTTCGCCGTCCTTGCCCGAACCCGCCACGACGGTGACCGACGCATAGCCACGGAACTGGTCCCAGGTGCGGCTGTCGGCCTCGGTGAGGGCGCCGTCGTTGCGGTGCCAGGCGGCCTTGCCGTACGTGTAGCCGGTGGTCTGCGCCAGCGCACCCGTGATCAGGTTCGCGTTCGGGTTCACCGTCACCTCGGCCACCGGGTACCGGAGGAACCAGTCGTCCACCGTGGCCTTGACACCGGTGTCGTACCACTTGACGCTGTAGCAGCTCATGCCGTTGTCGTCGGCCGAGGCCGGCATCAACCCCGTCGTCCGCTTGCAGGCGTCCTCGACGTACTTGACCGCGATGGTGCCACCCGTCTCGGTTGTGATCATGTCCATCCGGGGCCGGGTGTACGCCGGACGGGCCGGCACCAGGCCGTCGACCCGGTTGGCCAGCATGTGGTCGGCGAAGGTGACGGCCGGAAGGTCCGCCGCGGCCTGGTTGTCGACCGTGTCCTGGCCGAAGCGCCTGATGCTCTGCAGCCACGGGATCTTCGTGTTCTCCGCCACCACCGAGTTCGCCGGCGTCTTGAACACGTGCGTCAGTTCGTAGCGGTCCACCGGGCGGTATCCGCCACCGGAGCGGATCGATGTGGTGATGGTGCTCAGCCACTTCGTCGACCAGAAGCTCGGTGCGGTGTTGGAGCATGTCCCCTGGGCCGCGCACTGCTTGTCGAGCGGCACATCCGGCCAGTTCGTCGCATTCGCGCTCGTCCGCTGCGATTCGACGCAGATGTCGCCGGACACGCACCTCTCGTCCGACTTGAAATCGATCTTCGCGGCCGACCGGTAGCTGCCGTTCGCACCCAATTGGTCCGACAGCAGCTGGCCGTAGGAGATCGAGGCGAGCACACCTCCCCGCGTGTAGGCCTCGTTGGTCCCCGATCCCGGATTCTGGCCGCCACCGCGCGCGTAGTAATTGATCTCGGGCGCGTAGGTGTAGGCCGTCAGGTTCTTGTGCGAGTCCAGGATGTAGTCGAGGTTCCACCGCCACGCCATCGGGCACCACGAGCCCTTCCCCTTGGCGCCGTCGTAGCAGGGGTCGCCGGGATTCGGCGAGTACACCGGCACCGTCCAGGCCGACTTGCTGTCCGAACCGGTGGTCGTCGGAGTGCCGTCGGCGGACGGCAGGTGATTGAGGCCGAAGTAGTAGACGGTGCCGGAAGTGTCGGTGACCTTGATGTAGGACTTGTTCCAGGTTCCGTTCGTGGCACCGGTCAGGAACTCGATCTTCGTCCCGTCGTCGTTCTTCAACCGCCACGTGCACCTGGACTGCTCGTCGGCCGCGGTTCCGCCCACGCACGACGAGTCGTGCGGCACCAGCTCACCGGAGTGGCCGCCGAGCGACAGCGTCAGGTTGGCCCCGCCCCAGCACTGGTCGCCGGAGCCGGCGATCCCCGCCTTACTGCAGGGCTTGAACGAACGCTCCACGAAGCCCGCGCTCAGGTCCCAGCCGTCACCGATCCAGGACGCCTGGGAATTGGTGGACGAGGTCTTGCCGTCCACCGAGGCCGAGTCGTAGCCCAGCGCCACCTGCGGTGCCACGCCACCCAGTGCGGGCGGCGACTGAACGGGATAGTTGTACGTGAACGAGCCCGAGGAACTGCCGGCCGTCCATGCCTGGCTGGGCGACAGCGACGTCGCACTGTACGTCCCGAGCGCACTGCCGTTCGAGGTGTCGGCCGTCAGCACCAGCGCAGCCGGCGCCGTTGGTGCCTCGGCCGACTTCGACTGGGCCTCGACCGCCGGCGTCCGCCCCGGGAGGTCAACGTCGGCGACCAGCTTCTTCGACTGCACGTCGTAGTGCGAGAGCAGGGGCGTCCGGGTCAGGCAGCCCGGAGCCTCCGGCGTGGTCAAGGAGCATGCCGGCATCGACACGAGCGTCGCCCGCTGGGCGAAGTCCCCACCGAAGCCGACGCCGTCGAGATCGAGTACGACCCGCACCTTCCCCGGACCACCCTGGTCGGCCCGCGACAGCGAGACCACCGGCCCCTGCGCACCGGCAGCGGCGGCCCTGTTCGGGTCCGTCACCTCCACCCGCACCTGCGGGGCCGCCGTCTCCCCCGGGCCGGTCTCCGCTGCCACCGGGGCCAGCCAGACCGGTAGTTCACCGGCTCGCTTCGATGCTCCGGCCACCGGCTCCTGCACACCTTGAGCGTCCGTCTGCGCCGACTTGGCCCCGGCCGCCGGTGGCGCCTCCAGCACCACCACCGTCGAGCCCGCCGCCGCCCTGACCGCCGTCTTCGGTGGCACCCAGGTGGGCGAACCCGTCCTCGGGGCCTCCGGCTTGGGCACGTCCTTCTGCCCCGGTACCGACTTCGTCTTCTGCAGTGGCGTGCCCGGCGGCGACCAAATCCTGTCGTCCTTGTCCTTGCCCGCCGCAGGGACCGCCAACGCCGGCGCCACCGGCACCACCAGCGCTCCGAGCAGGACCAGCGAACTCACAAGAGCGACCCGGGATCCCCGCCGTAAGCCTGGTGGCGGCTCCCCCTGCCGGGCGACCCAGGACACACGCGCACGACGAGCGGACACCATTACCCCCCACAGGTCACCGCACCTCGATTCGGATGCGGACGGATGACTCCGCGCCGGACACTACGGCCCGGGAAGCCTTCCGGGAGAGAGGTTTTTCGAACCGTGATCAATGTGCTCCACATCACGACCACGGCAAAGTGGTTCGCCTACCGCCAAATCAGGACGGCCTGTGAATTAATTGAATTGACGATCCGTCATGTCGTGCGGGAGTTTTCTGCGGACCTCTGCGCGCACCCTGCCCACCAGGCTTGCGCGCGGCCTATCGGTACACCCGTGGGGGGATTCATCATGTCTGCTGCTCCACCCGGAGCCCGGCCGGCGGCCCGGCTCGGACCGCCACACCCGTCTCGACGGACCGCCGTCGCCGCCGCTGTCCCTCTTGTCCTCGCGCTGTCCTCCATCGCGCCGGCCGCCTTCGCCGACACCGCGCCCACCGCACCCCCGCTCCCGCCCGTCCTGGCCGCGACCATGGCCAAGGCCGACGCAGCACGCGCCGGCGACAAGCCGCCGGCCACCGCCGTCGACAAGGCCATCGCCCAAGCGAAGAGCACCGGAAGGCCTGTTCCCGTACCGGAGTTGACGGACGAGTTCAGCGAGACCGCCGCAACCCCACAGGGCCATCTCGCGCACAGTCAGCACCCCGAGCAGCAGCGCGTCAAGCAGAACGGCACCTGGTCCGCACTCGACGCCACCCTCGTCGCGGATCCGGCCGGCGGCTACCGCCCCAAGGCCTCCGCTGCAGGCGTGCACCTCTCGGCCGGCGGTCCCGGCCCGCTCGCCACTCTCACCAGCGAGGATGGCAAGGCTCTTACCGTCGACTCTCCGTTCCCGCTCACCACCGCAATCACGGGCCCCGGTGGCAACAGCCTGCTCTACCCCGAGGTCGCTCCCGGGATCGACCTCAAGGTCACCGCCACCAAGTACGGCGGTCTCAGCACCGTCCTGGTGGTCAAGACGGCCGAGGCGGCCGGCAATCCGAAGCTCAAGTCCGTTCACTTCGGCACGACCACCAGGGGCGTCACCCTCAGGACCGACGCAGAGCACAACCTCGCCGCCACCGCCGAGGACGGCACCCTCCGCTGGCATGCCCCCGCCCCCCGGATGTGGGACAGCTCCAAGGACACTCCGGCCGCAGCGGAATCCACGGCAGCCGCCGGCAAGTCGGCCCCGGTCGAAGCCCCCCGGGACAGCCCAGCCCAGCAAACCGGCACCCCTGCCCCGCAAAAGAGCGGGGACAACCCCGACAGCACCGTAGACGGCCCGGGCAAGGGCGCGAAGGTCGCCGTCATGCCCACCAAGGCAACCGCCGACGGAATCGACCTGACCACCGACCAGAACATCCTCGGCAAGGGCCAGGGGCCCTGGTTCATCGACCCTGGCTGGATCTACGACACCCGCAGCGGTAACACCTGGACCTGGACCCAGTCCGCCTACCCGGGCAAGGCCAACATCGGCCTGACCGTCGACAACGGCGGCGGCAAGTACGCCCGGCCCGGTGTCGGCTATCAGGGGTACCTGCCGACCAAGGGTGTTGAACGCTCCTACTTCCAGCTGGACACGCGGGGGTTCGCCGGCACGATCGTGCACAAGGCCACCCTGTCCCTCTGGGAGTACGAGTCCTCGGACTGGTCCTGCACCACCAAGTACTGGCTGGACGCCTACCTCACGAGCCCCATCGACAACCGCACCACCTGGAGCAACCCGCCCGGCGTCGTGGGTGGGCGGCTCGGCGAGGCACAGGTGGCCGGCTCGGGGCAGGACGGCTGCCACGACAACGTCCAGTTCGACTACGACGTCACCTCCGCCTATCAAACTTACTCCGGCGACCACGACACGCTCACGTTCGGTGTCTTCGCCCGCGACGAGAGCAGCAGCTCCCTGGGCTTCAAGCGGCTCACCTACAACCCGGTCGTCGTGGTCGAGTACGACCGGCCACCGACACCGCCCACCGACCCCTACGTCTCCCCCAGCCCCGGCACCACGTTTCCGTGGGCCGACAACCAGGGCTGCGACGGCTCCTCGATCGGCTGGCTGAGCGCCGGGAGCAACTTCAACGGTGCCGTCACACTCAACGCGACCGTCCACAGCCCGGTCCAGAACGACCTGTACATGTGGACCCACATCTGGGACTACAGCCTTCCGGACTGGCCGGTTGTCGACGAGGGCTACTCCGCAGCGGTCCCCAACGGCAAGGTCGCGTCATTCAACGTCAGGTCAGACGTGATCAAGGACGGTCACGTCTACGGCTGGGGCGCACACGCCGCCGACAAGCTCATCGGCATGTCCGACGCAGCGCCGAACTGCCGCTTCGGTGTCGACCTGACCCCGCCGAGCCTGACCGTCCCGGACGTCTCCCGGGTCTTCTCCGACGCCGAACTCTCCGAGCAGTACCCGCCGTCCGGCAACGGACAGATCACCAAGAAGCGCACCGGCGAGTGGGGCATCGTCCCGTTCAGCGCGGTCGACACCCCCGCGGACAACGGCACCGCCTCGGGCATCGCCTGCGCCCGCTGGTCCTGGGACCCGAACTTCGCGGACGCCCAGGGTCAGGACTGGATCTGCGGTGGGCGGCTGCCCGTCAACGGCGTCGCCGTCCTGCCCAACCGGTGGGGCACCAACATCGTCTACCTCCAGGTCATGGACCAGGCCCGCAACTTCTCACCGAAGGCCCAGTACGCCTTCTACGTGCCATGGAACTCGGACGGCCCGCCACCGGTCTTCGGCGACATGACCGGGGACTCCGCCCCTGACATCCTCACCGCCGACCAGGCCGGCAACCTGCGCACCTACACCGTGCCCGGCAACCCGCTCGCCAAGAGTCCGCCGATCACTCTCGCCGCCGGTGCCAAGGACGCCCCGGACGGTGTGAGCTGGGCCAATGCCCAGATCACCCACCGCGGCACACTGACCGGCGGCAACCACATCGACGACGTCATCGCCCACGCCCCCGGCGGTCCCAAGCTCTACGTCTACGGCAACCCGGGCAACGACGGCTTCTACGGCCACGTCGGCAGGGGGGTGGAGATCGAGAAGCCCGGTTGCACGGCACGGGCGGCCGATCCGGTGACCGGAATCCCGGCCGAGGACTGCGCCTGGTTCCACGCGCCCGGCTACAACGCGGCCGACTGGTCGAACGCTCTGCGGATCGCCGCCATCGGCGACCCGGTCAACACCAACCTGAACACCGCTCTCAAGTTCAAGAACAAGACCGGTCTGCTCACCGTCGAGAGCACCAACAACGGGACCGATGCAGCGCTCTGGTACTACCCGGCGACTGCCGGCAACATCCTCGGCAAGCCTGTCCAACTGGCCGCGTCGGGCTGGAAGGACAAGGAGCTGCTCAGTCCCGGCGACTGGGCCAAGCAGGGTCACCCCGGTCTCTGGGCCCGGAACCTGCTGGCAGGCCCCGACGGAGCGCAGGGCGATCTGCGTGCCTACACCTTCGCCACCGGCACGGTGGTCTCCACCACCCACGAGGGCCTCCCCGAGAAGGACGCCTCCAACAAGCCGCTCTACGTGCCGACACTCACCAAGATGTCGAGCGGTGTCAAGGTCGGCCAGGTCTCCGTAGACGGCTGGCCGGTCCTCGGCTCCGACGGTGACCTCACCGGCAACGGCTCGGCCACCCTGTGGGGCAAGCGGGCCAACGGCCAGATCGACATCTGGTGGGGCCAGACCACTGACCCCGGCACCGCCAACCCCGGCTTCGCCTGGCAGGTCGGCCCCGAGCGGGTCGCCGACACCGCAGTGAACCCGCTCTGGTGGAGCCTGGACGGCAAGCCCACCAAGGACGGAAGGCCGATCGACAGCACCGTCGTCGACCCGCTCTACCCGACCGCCTTCACCCGGACCACCGACCACAACGGCGAGGCCGACCGGGCTACGGCCTTCAGTGGATCGACCGTGTACCGGAGCTCGAACCGGGCCCCGGTCGACACCACCAAGAGCTACAGCGTGGCCGCCTGGGTGAAGATCGACAACACCGACGCCTACCAGACCGCCGTCTCCCTGGCCGGTACCGAGCGCAGCCCGTTCTACCTCCAGTTCTCGAAGGCGTTCGGCTCCACCGGCCGCTGGTCCTTCACCATGGCGGCGACCGACCAGTACAACACCGGCGCCTACTACGCCGCCGTCGACGACAACGAACCGCAGGTCGGCGGTTGGACCCACCTGGTCGGTACCTACAACGCGGAGACACGGACCGCCACCCTCTACGTCAACGGCCGCGCGGCTGGCACCACCATCGTGCCCCAGGTCTGGAACACCAACGGGTCCGTCGTCATCGGCGGCGAGAGCACGACCAACCACCCCGGCCCGGACAGCCGGCTGACCGGTGCGATCGGTGACGTACGGATCTACCCCTACGTGTTCACCGACCAGCAGGCCAACACCATGGCCACCAGCAACTCCCGCGTGCAGATCCGCAGTACCCAGAACACCGGCAAGTGCGTGGACGACTGGGGCGGCGCGGTGGGTGCCATGGTCGCGGTCCACGACTGCTGGAACGGCGACTCGCAGCACCTCACGCTGACCTCCGACAACCGCATCAAGGTCCGCGGCAGCGCCGACCGGTGCCTCGGTCTCAGTGACAAGCCCGGCAAGCCGGGTTCGAGGATCCAGATCCAGACCTGCGGCAGCGACCTCGGGCAGGTCTGGGAACGCCGCAGCGACGGCACGCTCTACAACCCGGAGAGCGCCGGCTGCCTGGAGATCCCCGCTTGGAACACGGCCAACGGGTCCTCTCTCGGCATCTGGAACTGCAACGGGACCGACAACGCCAACCAGCGCTGGTTCTTCCGGGCCCAGACGACCTCCTGAGCCGCCAGGGCGCACGGTGGCCCCTTCACTCCCGGGCAACAGCTCGGGAGTGAAGGGGCTTCGGGCATTCCTGGGCCCCGGCCGCCGGGCTGGGTCAGACGGTGGAGGCCGGGGCGGTGGTGGTGCCGGCCGGGGTGCCGAGGGTGTGCTCGGCCTTGGAGACGGCGGCGCGGTAGTAGAGGGAGGCGAGTTGGGAGTCGCCGGAGCCGCTCTGGAAGAAGCCGTAGGACATCGCGGTGGGGCCGAAGCGCTCGATGGCGAGGTAGCCGTTGAGCGGGGTGCCGGCGAGGTCGCCGTCGAGGCGGACGGCGGGGGCTTCGGGGCGGTCGCCGAGGGTCATGGGGGTGACGGTGAAGGTGACGGTGGTGCCGACGCCGTCGGTGAAGGTGAGCTGGTGGCAGGTGGCGAAGGCGTCGGTGACGACGGCGAAGTCGCTGGTGAGCTTGGCGGAGTCCTCGGCGGTGAGTGACTCGGTGACCATCGGGTTGCCGTCCGGGCCGTCGAACTCGACTTCCTGGTGGGGCTGTTGCGGGCTGGGCCCACCCTCGCGCCGGTTCAGCAGGGCGCGCAGCGCGTCGCAGCCGGCGACCGGGGAGGCGCCGTCCTGCGGGGAGCGGGTCGCGCCGGCCGGGATCTCGGTGAAGTCGGGGCCGAGTTCCTCGGCGGTGAGCAGGGCCGCTGTGAGCTGTTCCGCGGTGGGGAGCTGGTCGGAGGGGGCCTGCCGGACCGTGACGGCCGGTGGCGGGGCCGCGACCGAGCCGGTGGCGACGCCGGTCGTGCCGAGGGTGACCACGGTGGCCACGGCTGCGGCGGTGAGGGCGAGGAGAGGCCGCGAGTGGGACATGCGGGCCCCCGATCAGGAGTCGGGCAGGGATGGACGTCCAGTGTCCCACCGGGCCCCGGCAGCCGCCCGACGGGAGGGCGAAGCAGCAGGTCAGCGCGGGTCCGGCAGGGTGGCCAGGGTCTCGGCGAGCCACTCCACCCAGAAGGTCTCCAGCCCGATCCCGGCGCGCAGCACGGCATGCTGGAGGCGGTTCTCCCCGGCTGCGTTCTCGGGCGGGAAGTCCCGCCGTTCGATCTCCTCGTAGTCGGCCAACTGCGCGCGGTGGAGGGCGAGGTGGCGGGTCAGTTCGGCGTCGAGGCCGGCCGTGCCGACCACGGCGGCCGCGCGCAGGCGCAGCAGCAGTGGTTCGCGCACGGCCTTGGGGTCCTCCCCGCCGGCCGTCCACCGTTCGAGTTCGGTGCGGCCGGCGGGCAGGACTTCGTACTCCTTCTTCTGGCCGCGGACCGGGCCGGACTGCGGGAGGGCCCGGATCAGGCCGGAGGTCTCCAGGCGGCCCAGTTCGCGGTAGATCTGCTGGTGGGTGGCGGACCAGAAGAAGCCGATCGACTTGTCGAACCGCCGGGTCAGCTCCAGCCCCGAGGACGGCTTCTCCAGCAGGGCGGTGAGGATGGCGTGCGGCAGTGACATGGGTCGATCCTAGAGCGGCCCGGGTAGGCTCGGGCCGCCCGCGGAGGTCAGATCGCCGCCGCCAGTTCGGTGCCCTGCTTGATGGCGCGCTTGGCGTCGAGTTCGGCGGCCACGTCGGCGCCGCCGATCAGGTGCGGGGTGAGGCCGAGCCCGCGCAGGGCGGTGTCGAGGTCGCGGCGCGGCTCCTGGCCGGTGCACAGGACGACGGTGTCGACGGGGATGAGCTGCCGTTCGCCGTCGACGGTGATGTGCAGGCCGGCGTCGTCGATCAGGTCGTAGCTGACACCGGGGACCATCACCACGCCGCGGTGCTTGAGTTCGGTGCGGTGGATCCAGCCGGTGGTCTTGCCGAGGCCGGCGCCGACCTTGGTGGTCTTGCGCTGCAGCAGGTGGACGCTGCGCGGGGGCTTGGGCGGCTCGGGGCGGGTGAGGCCCCCGCGCTCGCGGTACTCCGGGTCGATGCCCCACTTGCGGTGGAAGACGGGCGGGTTGAGGCTGGCGGCGTCGCCCTGGTCGGTGAGGTACTCGGCGACGTCGAAGCCGATGCCGCCGGCGCCGAGGATGGCGACCCGTTCGCCGACGGGTGCGCCGTCGCGCAGCACGTCCAGGTAGCCGAGCACGCTGGGGTGGTCGACGCCGGGCAGGTCGGCCGGGGTCCGCGGGGTGACGCCGGTGGCGAGGACGAGCTCGTCGAAGCCCTCGGCGGCGAGCTGCTCGGCCGTCACGACCGCGCCGAGCCGCAGTTCGACGGACAGTTCGGCGAGCCGGGTGCGGTAGTAGCGCAGGGTCTCGTCGAACTCCTCCTTGCCGGGGATCCGCCGGGCGATGTTCAGCTGGCCGCCGACGGTGTCGGCGGCGTCGAACAGGGTGACGGTGTGGCCGCGTTCGGCGGCGGAGACGGCGAAGGCGAGGCCGGCCGGGCCGGCGCCGACGACGCCGATCCGCTTGCGCACCCTGGTGGGGGCGAGGACGAGTTCGGTCTCGTGGCAGGCGCGCGGGTTGACCAGGCAGGAGGTGATCTGGAGGCTGAAGGTGTGGTCCAGGCAGGCCTGGTTGCAGCCGATGCAGGTGTTGATGGACGCGGCGCGGCCGTCCTGCGCCTTGGCCACGAAGTCGGGGTCGGCGAGCAGCGGGCGGGCCATCGAGACCAGGTCGGCGTAGCCGTCGGCGAGCAGCTGTTCGCCGATCTCGGGGGTGTTGATCCGGTTGGTGGTGACCAGCGGGATGCCGACCGAGCCCATCAGCTTCCTGGTGACCCAGGCGTACGCGCCGCGCGGCACGGAGGTGGCGATGGTGGGGATGCGGGCCTCGTGCCAGCCGATGCCGGTGTTGATGATGGTGGCGCCGGCGGCCTCGACGGCCTGGGCGAGCTGCACGACCTCGGCGAGGGTGGAGCCGCCGGGGACGAGGTCGAGCATGGAGAGGCGGTAGACGAGGATGAAGTCGGGGCCGACGCGCTCGCGGACCCGGCGGACGATCTCGACCGGGAAGCGCATCCGGTTCTCGTAGGCGCCGCCCCACTCGTCCTCGCGCTGGTTGGTGGCCGCGGCGATGAACTCGTTGACCAGGTAGCCCTCGGAGCCCATGATCTCGACGCCGTCGTAGCCGGCCCGCCGGGCGAGCTCGGCGCAGCGGGCGAAGTCCTCGATGGTCTGCTCGACCTGCTCGGCGGTGAGCGCGTTCGGCACGAACGGGCTGATCGGGGCCTGGAGGGCGCTGGGGGCGACCAGCGCGGGGTGGTAGGCGTAGCGGCCGAAGTGCAGGATCTGCAGGGCGATCCGGCCGCCGGCGGCGTGCACGGCGTCGGTGACCACGCGGTGCCGGTCGGCCTCCTCCTCGGTGGTGAGCATGGCGCCGCCGTCCCAGGGGCGGCCGGCCTCGTTGGGGGCGATGCCGCCGGTGACGATGAGGCCGACGCCGCCGCGGGCGCGCTCGGCGTAGAACGCGGCCATCCGGTCGAAGCCGCCGGGAGCCTCCTCCAGGCCGACGTGCATGGAGCCCATGATCACGCGGTTGGGGAGGGTGGTGAAGCCCAGGTCGAGCGGGCTCAGCAGGTGGGGGTAGGGCGACTGGGGCTCGGTGCTCATGGGGGCGTCTCCTGGGCGGACGGCGGGGCGGCGGCGTTGTTACCACACGGTAGGGGAGGCGACGACCCTTATGCAACCAGTTGCATAAGAGCTCCGGCGGGCCGCGCGGAGGGCCGCCCGGACCACCGGGACGGCGGCCGCGGTCATGACGAGGCAGCGGCGGTGCTGACGGGGTGTCAGCCCACCGCGTATGGTCGTTCCCGGACGGGGCCGGGGCGGCCCCCGGGGAGGGGACGGCCGTGCGGGGTGGATCGATCGCCGTGGTCGGCGGCAGCATCGCGGGGTGTGCCTTCGCCCGCGCCGCGGCCCGGGGCGGGGCGGAGCGGGTCGTGGTGCTGGAGCGCAGCCCCGGCCGGCTGGAGGACCGGGGTGTGGGGCTCTGCGTGGTCGTGGACCGCTACGCCGAGCTGGTCCGGGCCGGCCACCTCGACGACGGCATCCGGCACCACCCGCTCACCGAACGGCACTGGCTGGCCCGCGACCCCCGCGGCACCGGCGGCTCGCGCGGGCGGCCGCTGTGGACGCAGCCGCTGCGGATGCACTCGTTCCACTGGGGCGTGCTCTGGCAGGCCCTGCGCGAGCGCGCGCCGGACACCGTCGGGTTCCGGACGGGCACGACCGTCACGGCGGTCGGCGGGGGCGACGACGCGGCGTGGCTGGAGACCGCCGGCGGCGGCCGGGAGGCGTACGACCTGGTGGTCGGCGCGGACGGCTACCGGTCCGTGGTCCGCGGCGCCGTCTGCCCCGAGGCCCGGCCCGAGTACGCCGGGTACGTCTGCTGGCGCGGGAGCTTCGACGCCGGCCTGCTGGACGGGCTGCCCGGCGGCGCGGCGCTCTGGCCCGAGCACGAGGTGATCACCGTCTGCTACCCGGGCGGACAGGTGGTGCTCTACCGGATCCCCGGGCTGACGCCCGGCTCCACGCAGGTCAACTGGGTCTTCTACGCGCCCGCACCCCCCTGGCTCCGGCCGGCCGGATCAGGCCCGGGCGGCGCCACGGGCGGCGCCGGAGGGCCCGGGGACGGACACCCCGGGCCCGGACACCTCACGTCCGACCCCGGCGGCTTCCCGGCCGGCTCGCTCGACCCGGCCCGCTTCGGCGAGCTGGCCGAGCTCGCCGAACGCCACCTGCCCCCGTACTGGGCCGGCGTGGTCGGCCTCACCCCGGTCGAGCGGACCTTCCTGCAGCCCATCCACGACCTGGCGACCCGGCGCCGCAGCGCCGGCCGCCTGCTGCTCGCCGGGGACGCGGCCACCCTCGTCCGCCCGCACAACACCAGCGGCGCCGCCAAGGCCCTCCAGGACGCCTGCGCCTTCGAGGAGGCGTGGCACGCCTCGAACGGCTTCGCCGACCTGCTGCCCGCGTACGACCGCGAGCGGGGCGAGGCCGGGCGCGCGCTGGTGGACCTGGGCCGCCGGCTCGGGCGGTTCCAGGTCACCGAGGCGCCGGACTGGTCGGTCATGGACGAGCCTGCGATGACCGCCTGGTGGCGCGAACAGCTCGCCGGCACCGGCGGGTTCGGCGGCCTGGCCCTCCGGCGGCCGCCGACGACCCGTCAGAACCCTTGAACCAAGCAGAGATCGGGCGGCCGGAGCCGCAGGCCGGAAGGCCCGGTCAGACGTTCACGCCGTAGTCGGTGGCGATGCCGCGCAGGCCGGAGGCGTAACCCTGGCCGATGGCACGGAACTTCCACTCGGCGCCGTTGCGGTACAGCTCGCCGAAGACCATCGCGGTCTCGGTCGAGGCGTCCTCGGTCAGGTCGTACCGGGCGATCTCCTGGCCGTTGGCCTGGTTGACGACCCGGATGAACGCGTTGCGGACCTGGCCGAAGCTCTGCAGTCGGGCGTCGGCGTCGTAGATCGACACCGGGAACACCACCTTGGCCACGTCGGTCGGCACGGCGGCCAGGTCGACCTTGATCTGCTCGTCGTCGCCGTCGCCGCCACCGGTCAGGTTGTCGCCGCTGTGCTCGACCGAACCCTCGGGGCTGCGCAGGTTGTTGAAGAAGACGAAGTGCTGGTCCGAGACCACCTTGCCGAACGCGTTGCAGAGCAGCGCGCTGGCGTCCAGGTCGTAGTCGGCCCCGGTGGTGGTGCGCACGTCCCAGCCGAGCCCGACGATGACGGCGGTCAGCCCCGGCGCCTCCTTGGTCAGCGAGACGTTGCCACCCTTGGCCAGCGAAACACCCACGATGCCCTCCTCGGTCGCTCTCCCTGCCGGAGAATCTACAGCACTGTAGAGATCACGCGAATCCACCCGGATTGGTTCCCGGCCACTGCGGGCGCAATCCCGCGCGGTCGCCACCACGTCGCTATCGCGCCATCACGACACCACCGCCAGCAGCTCCCTGACGTGCGGCGGGAGCAGGCAGGCCTGCCGGGCCAGCAGCTCGACGAAGGCCGCCGTCAGCGGGTCCGGCCTGGTCCGGGTGTACGCGGCCAGCGGGCGCCGGACCGGCGGTTCGGGCCGGCGGACCAGCCCGTCGAAGCCCGGCGGGACGAGGTTGGCCGGCACCAGGGCGGGCCCCAGCCCGGCAGCGGCGAGCAGCGGCGCGGCCGCCGTCTGTTCCGTCCGCACGGCGGCGCGCGGCCGGAAGCCGGCCTCCGCGCAGGCCCGGTCGAGCAGGTCGGCGAGGCCGTTGCCGGGCGCGTAGTGCACCCAGTCGTGCCCGGACAGGTCGGTGAGGGACACTGCTTGACGGTCCGCCAGATCGATGTCGGCGGGCAGCGCGAGGACGAACTCCTCGACGCCCAGCTCCCGGATCGGCCCCTCCCAGTCGGCCGGCGGCGTGCCGACCGCGACGTCCGCCTGCCCGGCCGCCATCGCGGCGCGCAGTTCGTCGTTGTGCGCGTACTCGCGCAGCCGGATCCGCACCTGCGGGTGGAGCCGGCGCCAGGCGCGCAGCACGGGCGGCAGGATGCCGAGGCTGACCGAGTAGACGGTGGCCAGCTCCAGCTCGCCGCCGTCCAGCCCGGCGGCGAGTCGCGCCGCGGTGCGCAGCCGTTCGGCGTCGGCGAGCGCCGCGCGGGCGTGCGGGAGGACGACCCGCCCCATCGGCGTCGGCCGGACGGCGCGCGGCAGCCGCTCCAGCAGGGTGCCGCCGACGGCCTTCTCCAGCGCGCGGACCTGGTGCGAGAGCGCGGGCTGGGTGACGTGCAGGAGCTCGGCGGCGCGGGTGAAGGAGCCGGTGTCGACGACGGTCACCAGGTACTCGAGCTGTCGGAGCGTGGTCATGCAGGGAGTTTATGGGTCGGGGAGAAAACAAGCCTTGGACTCATCGTCGCTGGTGGGCGGAGGGTGGTTCCGACGACATCCCTCCCCTCTTCTTCCGGAGCCCTTCATGACCACCTTCTCCGCCTCCCCCGTCTCCTCCCCCGTCTCCTCCCCCGTCTCCTTCCCCGGCACCGAGCTGGCCGGCCGCCGCGTCGTCGTGGTCGGCGCCGGTTCGCACACCGGCCGCGCGCTCGCGCGTGCCGCCTCCGCCGCGGGCGCCGAGCTGGTCCTGGCCGGGCCCGATCCGCGCAAGCTGGAGTGGACGGCCGGCGAGCTGGCCGGCCGGGCCGAGGTCGTCCCGGTGGACCTCGCCGACGAGGCGTCGATCGCCGCCCTGGCCGCCGCCACCGGCCGCTTCGACCACCTGGTCTCGACCGCCGCGATGCCCGCCAACGGCCCGCTCGCCGACCTCGAACTCGCCGACGTCCAGCGGGCGTTCGCCGCCAAGGTGTACGGGCCGCTGCTGCTCGCCAAGCACCTGGCCGGCCAGGCCGCCACCGACGGGCCGCACGGCGCCTCGTTCACCTTCTTCTCCGGCGTCGCCGCCTGGCGCCCGGCCCCCGCCCGCACCGTGATGGCCACCGCCAACGGCGCGCTCGCCTTCCTGGTGCAGGCGCTCGCGGTGGAGATCGCGCCGGTCCGGGTGAACGCCGTCTCGCCGGGCATCGTGGACAGCGGCTCCTGGGACCGGATGGGCACCGACAAGGAGCCGTTCCTCCGCTCGGTCGCCGAGAAGAACCCGGCCCGCCGGGTGGGGACGACGGACGACCTGGTCCGGGCCGTCCTGTTCGCGATGGGCAGCCCGTTCGTCACCGGCACCGTGCTGCACGTGGACGGCGGCGGGCGGCTGGCCTGAACCGACGGGCGTGAGCCGGACGGCGCGCACCGGACGGCGTGAGCCGGCGGTCGGGGGTGCCGTGGCCGAGCACCTCCGGCCGTGCTGCCGGCCGGCCCGTCCGCGGGCTCACGCTACCGGGGCCGGCAACGGCCTGACCAGCGGCGGAGCGGTCCCCGACGTAGACTGACCGTGATTCCGCGGGGTTCCCGGGAGGTCCCATGCGCCGGCGGTACAGCTTCCGCCTCGACGAGGACGGCCACTCCGTCACCGTGAACGTCCGCTCGGGCTGGATCACCGAGACCGAGCTGCTGGTGGACGGCAAGGAGTGCGCGTTCCACCGCGTCCACGGCCACGGCGACTACCCGCTCACCCTGGCCGCCCAGCTCGCCGAGGAACCGCCGCGGCCGCTCTCGGTCCGCCTGGAACGCACCGGCGCGCCGGAACAGCCGCTCGTCTGTGTGCTGGAACTGGCCGGTGCGGTCCGCCCGATGCCGGAGCACGTCGACCGCTGACCCGCACCGGACCCTAGGCCTGCGGGCCGCCTTCCAGGGCCTCAGCGACGATCTTCTCCACCGCCGACCGGGCCCGGTCGGCGTCCTCCGCCACCAGGCCGATCCTGGTGCGGCGGTGGAGCACGTCCTCGGCGTCCAGGGCGCCCTCGTGCGTGACGGCGTAGGCGATCTCGGCCCGGGTGACGTCGATCCCCTCCGCCACCGGATCGGCCGGCCCCGCCGCCAGCACCTCGCGGGCCGCGCCGCCGTGCCGGGCGAGCAGGGAGGCGGGCGCCGCGCCGTCGGGGAGCGGCCGGCTGTCGCGGTGGGCGGGGGCGCCGACCAGCGGCAGACGGGCCGTCCAGCAGGCGCGGGCGGGCAGGCCGCGCAGCCGGACGGCGGTGTCCACCGCGTCCTCGGCCATCCGCCGGTAGGTGGTGAGCTTGCCGCCGACCACCGTGATCACGCCGGACGGGGACTCCAGCACCGCGTGCTGCCGGGAGATGTCGGCGGTGGCGCCGTCGCCGGTGTCGATCAGCGGCCGCAGGCCCGCGTACGCGCCGCGCACGTCGGCCCTGGTCAGCGCGGTCTGCAGGGCGGCGTTGACGGTGTCCAGGAGGAAGGACAGCTCGCCTTCGGTGGGCTGCGGCTCGTCCGGGATCGGACCGGGCGCGTCCTCGTCGGTCAGGCCGATCGCGACCCGGCCGAGCTGCTGCGGCAACGCGAAGACGAACCGGCTGGTGGAGCCGGGCACGGGCACGGTGAGCGCGGCGGCCGGCCGGCCGAGCGCGGCCGCGTCCACCACCAGGTGGGTGCCGCGGCTGGGCCGCAGCCGGATCGACGGGTCCACCTCGCCCGCCCAGACGCCGGTGGCGTTGACCACCGCGCGGGCGGTGAGCGTGAGGGACTCGCCGGTGCGGCTGTCGGTGAGCCGGGCCGAGGTGCCGGTGACCTGCCCGGCCCGGACGCTGGTCAGCACGGTCGCGCCGTACTGCGCCGCCGTCCGGGCCAGTGCGACCACCAGCCGTGCGTCGTCTACGAGTTGGCCGTCGTGCGCGACCAGTGCGCCGGCCAGGCCGGCCGTCCGGACCCCCGGCACCAGCCGCCTGGTCCGCTCGGCGTCCACCCGGCGGACCCGGGGCAGCAGGCTGCCCGGGGTGCCCGCGCTCAGCCGCAGCGCATCGCCCGCGAGGAAGCCGGCGCGCACCAGCGAGGCCTGTCCGGGGCGCAGCAACCCCGGGAGCAGCGGTACGAGTTGGGGCAGCGGGCGGACCAGGTGCGGGGCGGTGCGGGTCATCAGTACGCCGCGTTCGAGGGCGCTCTCCCGGGCCACGCCGATCCGCCCGGAGGCGAGGTAGCGCAGGCCGCCGTGGACCAGCTTGGAGCTCCAGCGGCTGGTGCCGAAGGCGAGATCGCGGGCCTCCACCAGCACGGTGGACAGGCCGCGGGCGGCCGCGTCCAGGGCGACGCCGGCGCCGGTCACGCCGCCGCCGATCACCAGCAGGTCGACGGCCGGGCCGGCGGCGAGCAGGTCGAGCTCCAACTGCCGCCGCCGGGCGGTGAGTCGGGTGGTTCCGGCGAAGGGCCCGGACTTGCTGGTCATCTGCTGCCTCCGTTGCTGGTTCCGCCGTCCGCCGCGCCGGGAGGCGCCGGTGCCGCCCCGCCCCCGGCCGGGCTCACGGTGCGAGGTATCCGTTCAGCGCCCGGGCCAGTTCGCGCCGCCACGCCGCCTCGGGCAGGAGCGCGGCGACCATCCGGTGCGACTGCACGGTGGACTGGGCGATCAGGAGCACCATCGCCGCCAGTTCGACCGGCTCGCCGGCCCGGATGGAGCCGTGGGCCTGCCCCTGTTCGATGCCGGCGCGCAGCGCCTCGAGCAGGCCGCGCTGGCTGGCGCCGAGCCGCTCCACCACGTACTCGAAGAGCGTGTCGGAATCCGCCGAGCGCAGCAGCGCGCCGAGCACCGGGTGGTCGCGTAGCCGCACGGCGACCTCGACGACCCCCTCCACGAAGGCCGCCCGGTCCTCGCCGGTGAGGGTGACGGTGTCCTGGGTGGCGCGGATCTCGCGGGTGAGCAGCGCCCCGATCACCGCCCGCACGTCCGGCCAGCGCCGGTAGACCGTCGGCCGGCTGACCCCGGCGCGGCGGGCGATCTCGGACAGCTGGGTCCGGCGCACGCCGAGGTGGACGATCAGCGCGGCGGCGGCGTCGAGGATCGCGTCGTCGGTGCTGCGGGGCTCCGGGGCGCCCTCGGGGCCGTCTGGGCTCGCGTTACTACTTGACATGATGTGTGAAACTGTAACGCATGGCACCTGAGACGCAAGCGGGACCGGCCGGAGCCGCGTTGCCGCTCCCCCCGATGAAGTGGGACGCCTGGGGCGACCCGGCCCTCGCCAAGGAGCTGTCCGCCGAGATCAAGGGGCTGCTGGCCGCCGCCCTCGGCGTCACCGGCGACGCGGCCCCCGGCCCGGCCGCCGACGAGGTCGTCCTGCGGCCGTCGGCCCTCACCGAGGCCGACCTCAAGGCCCTCGCCGCCGTCGTCGGCGAGGCCCACGTGAGCGCCGCCGACGCCGACCGCCTCCCCCGGGCCGGCGGCAAGTCCACCCCCGACCTGCTGCGCCGCCGCAGCCGCGAGCCGCAGGACGCGCCGGACGCCGTCGTGCTGCCCGGCACCGAGGACGAGATCGCCGCCCTGCTCGCGCTCTGCACCGAACGCCGGATCGCCGTCGTCCCGTTCGGCGGCGGCACCAGCGTGGTCGGCGGCCTGGACCCGGAGCGCGGCACGTTCGCCGCCGTGGTCTCGCTCGACCTGCGCCGCTTCGACCGGCTGCTCGGCCTGGACGAGACCTCCGGCGAGGCCGTCCTCGGCGCCGGCCTGACCGGGCCCGCGGCCGAGGCCCTGCTCGCCGGGCACGGCTTCGAACTCGGCCACTACCCGCAGAGCTTCCGCTTCGCCACCATCGGCGGCTTCGCGGCCACCCGCTCCTCCGGCCAGGACTCGGCCGGCCACGGACGCTTCGACGAGATGGTGCGCGGCCTGCGCGTCGTCACCCCCGCCGGCGTGCTGGACCTCGGCCGCGCCCCCGCCTCCGCCGCCGGCCCCGACCTGCGCGAGCTGTTCCTCGGCTCGGAGGGCACGCTCGGCGTGATCACCGCCGTCCGGGTGCGCGTGCACCCGGTGCCCGCCGCCAAGGCCTACGAGGCGTGGTCCTTCCCGGACTTCACCACCGGCGCGGCCGCCCTGCGCGCGGTCGAGCAGCAGGGCACCGGCCCGACCGTCATCCGGCTCTCCGACGAGGCCGAGACGATGGTCAACCTGGCGATGACGGAGAAGATCGGCGGCGAGCCGGCCGTCACCGGCTGCCTGGCGGTCACCGTCTTCGAGGGCAGCGCCGAACAGACCGCCGCCCGGCACCAGGCCACCCGCGCCGTCCTGCTGGCCGCCGGCGGCACCTCGCTCGGCGAGGCGCCCGCCCGGGCCTGGGAGCACGGCCGGTTCAACGCCCCCTACCTGCGGGACTCGCTGCTCGCCGCGGGCGCGCTCTGCGAGACCCTCGAAACCGCCACCGACTGGCGCCGGCTCGCCGACCTGCGCCTCGCCGTCGCCACCGCGCTGACCGGGGCACTGCCCGGCGCGCTCGTGCTCTGCCACATCTCGCACGTCTACCCGACCGGCGCCTCGCTCTACTTCACCGTGGTCGCCGCCCTCGGCGAGGACCCGCTCAGCCAGTGGGGCGCCGCCAAGCGCGCCGCCGGGGACGCCATCCTCGCCAACGGCGGCACGATCACCCACCACCACGCCGTCGGCGCCGACCACCGGCCGTGGATGACCGACGAGATCGGCGAGTTGGGCGTGCGCATCCTGCGCGCGGTCAAGGCCGAGCTCGACCCGGCGGGCATCCTCAACCCGGGCAAGCTGATCCCGTGACCAGCGCCAGACGCGTGCGCCGGGTCGTCCTCCTCACCAACCCGGCCGCGGCCGCCGGCCACGCCGAGCCGGCGGCCCGCCGCGCCGCCGAGCGGCTGCGCGCGCTGGGCGTCGAGGTCGACGAGCAGGCCGGCTCCTCCGAGCAGGACTCCCGCCGGCTCGCCGCCTCCGCCGTGACCGGCGGCGGATGCGACGCGCTGGTGGTGGTCGGCGGGGACGGCATGATCAACCTCGGCCTCCAGGCGGTGGCCGGCACCGACGTGCCGCTCGGCGTCGTCCCCGCCGGCACCGGCAACGACCACGCCCGCGCGTACGGCCTGCCGCGCACCGCCCCCGAGGCCGCGGCCGAGGTGATCGCCGCCGGGCACACCCGGGCCGTGGACCTCGGGCGGGTGACGGCGGCCGACGGGACGTCGCGCTGGTTCGGCTCGGTGCTCGCCAGCGGCTTCGACTCTCTGGTCAGCGACCGCACCAACCGGCTCCGCTGGCCGCGCGGCCGGATGCGCTACAACCTCGCCATCCTGGTCGAGTTCGCCAACCTCCGCCCGCTCCCGTTCCGGATCACCCTCGCCGACGGGACGGTGATCGAACGCGACCTCACGCTCGCCGCCGTCGGCAACACCAGCAGCTACGGCGGCGGGATGCTCATCTGCCCCGCCGCGGACCCCGCCGACGGCCTGCTCGACGTCACCCTCGTCGACGCCATGCCCCGGCTGCGGATCGCCCGCTTCTTCCCCACCCTGTTCCAGGGGACGCACGTGCGGCGGCCGGAGGTCACCACCCACCGCACCACCTCGCTGCGGATCGAGTCGACGGGCATCACGGCGTACGCGGACGGCGAGTTCATGGCCGCCCTGCCGGTCGAGGTGTCGGTGGTGCCGGGGGCACTGCGGCTGCTGGTCCCGGCCTGAGCCGTCACCGCCCGGGGTGGGCACGGTCCCGCGCCGGCCCACCCCGGGTGGTGGGGCCCGCCCGCCCCGGTGCAACGGATGCGCCCTCCTTCCGTGTCGTGGCACCCGAACGGTCCAGCTGTCAGTAGACTCCGGCCTCGACTTCGTTCAGCTGCAGGCCAATTGGGGGGCGCTGTGGACGTGCACATTGCGGTGACCGGCGAAAAGACCGCGGCGGAGGCCGAGTCGCTCGCGGACTGGCTCCGGGGAGAACCGGGCCTCGCCGGCATCACCCTCACCGGCGCGAAGCCCGCACCGGGCGAACTCGGTTCGGTGGCCGACCTGGTGACGGTGGCCGTCGGGGCCGGTGGTGCCCTCCCGGTGCTGGCCGCCTCGCTCCGCGCCTGGTTCGCCCAGCCCCGGCGCAGCGACGTCCGGCTGAAGATCCGCCGGCCGGGCGGCGACACCGTCGAACTGGACGCCAAGCGGGTGCGCGGCAAGGACCTCGAAGCCCTGCTGCGCCAGGTGCTCGACACCGAGGGCCGCGACGCCCCCGAGCAGGAGTGACGTGCGCCTTCCGGATCCCCGGCGGTCCCGGATCGTCCTGATCGGCACCGGCACGTACAGCGATCCGGAGCTGCCCGACCTCGACGCGGTGCGGCCGACGATCACCGACCTGGCCGCCGTGTTCACCGACCCGTCCCACGGACTCGTCCCCGGCCACCACTGCACGGTGGTGCTGGACGACGGCGACCTGCGCACCATCGGCCAACGGCTGCGCACCGCCGCCAGGGAGGCCGAGGACCTGCTGCTCGTCTACTACGCCGGGCACGGCCTGGTCGCCGGCCGCCGCCACGACCTCCACCTGGCCCTGCCGGACAGCGAGTTCGAGGCGCCGGAGTTCAGCTCGCTGGAGTACGACAAGGTTCGCAGCGCGGTGCTCGACAGCCGCGCCGCCGCCAAGCTCATCGTCCTGGACTGCTGCTTCTCCGGCCGGGTCGTCACCGACTCGATGGCCGGCGGGACGGAGGACCGGATCAACCAGCTGGCGGTGGAGGGGACGTACGTCCTCACCTCGGCCAGCCGCGACCAGGTCGCCCTGTCGCTGCCCGGGGAGGAGCACACCGCGTTCTCCGGCCGGCTGATCCGCCTGCTCCGCGACGGCGTGGCCGGCGGGCCCGAACTGCTCACCGTGGACGACCTGTACCGGCGGCTCGCCGCGACGATGACCGCCGAGGGCCTGCCCGTGCCGCTCAACCGCGGTACCAGGACGGCCAGCCTGATCGCCCTCGGCGTGAACCGCGCCTACGCGGCGGCCGCCGGGCCGGAGCTGTTGAAACGGCTGTCGGACGCGGTGCGGCAAGGCGTGGAGGGCGACTGGCGTGAGGCCGCCGACGCGCTCCAGCAGATCCTGACCGAGCAGACCCGGGTCCTCGGCGCCGAGCACCCGGACACGCTTCGCGGCCGCCAGTTCCACGCGCACAGCCTCGGCGGAGCCGGCGATCCGGCGGAGGCCGCACGCCTCCTCGGGCCGGTCCTCGCCGACCAGCTCCGCCTGCTCGGCCCCGACCACAAGGACACCCTGCGCAGCCGGCAGTTCCTCGCCGTCAACCTCGGCGAGTCCGGCCGCCGGGAGGAGGCGATCACCATGCTGCGCATCCTGCTCGCCGACCGCAGCCGCGTCCTCGGCTCGGAGCACTCGCGCACCCTGCGCACCCGGCACCTCCTGGCCCGCAACCTCGCGCTCACCGGGGCGGTGGACGAAGCGGCGGCGCTGCTGCGGCAGTTGGTGGCGGAGCGGGAGCGGGTCCTGGGAGAAGCACACGAGCACACCCTGCGGGCACGGACGGACCTGGCGGAGCTCGAAGGAGGAGAGTGACCGATGACGACCCCGCAGATCTACACCGACCGTGCACGGCAGGCCCTTGTCCTGGCCGAGCAGGAGGCACGGTTGCTCCAGCACAACTACCTGGGCACCGAACACCTCCTGCTCGGGATGCTGCACGAGGGCGAGGGCGGCGCCGCGGTGACCCTCACCCGCCTGGGCCTCACCCTCGGCGCCGTCCGGGCACAGGTCGAGAGCATCATCGGCCGAGGCAGCGAAGCCTCGTCGGACCTGATCCCCCGCACCCCCCGGGCGAAGAGGGTCCTGGACCTGGCACTTGAGGAGGCCCGGGAGACCGGCCACCCGCTCGTCGGGACCGAGCACCTGCTACTGGGCCTGGTCCGCGAGGGTACGGGTGAGGCCGCCCAGATCCTCAGGGGCCAGGGTGTCGCGCTGCTCCCGCTCCACCATGAAGTCCTCCGTCTGCTCATCGCTCCGGTGCCCGCGCCGGACATCCCACCGCCCGCACCGGACACCTCGCTGCTCGGCCGGCTCGCCCGCAACCTCTGCCGGGAGGCCGCTGCCGGGGAGCTCTTCCCCGTCATCGGCCGGACGGTGGAGATCGAGCGGATCGCCCAGGTCCTCTCCCGGCAGAAGCACAACGTCCCCCTGCTGGTCGGCGAGCCCGGCGTGGGGAAGTCGAGCGTGGTGGCCGGGCTGGCCCACGCCATCGTCGCGGGCACCGCGCCGGCCGGCACCGTGGGCCGCCGGGTCCATGCCCTCGACGTCGGCGCCGTGTTCACCGATCCCGAGCACCGCGGCCGCTTCGCCGAGGTGATGTCCGCCCTGCTCACCGAACTGCAGGGCGCCGAGGACGTGATCCTCTTCCTCGACAACGCGCTCACCGTCCTGCACACACCGGACGGCCGGGCGGAGGCCCTGGCCTTCTTCCGTCCGGTCTTCCGCAGCCCCGGGGTCGCCGTCGTCGCGGCCTGCACGCCCTCCGCGTACCGTCGCCGCGAGCCGGACCCCGGACTCGACGAATGGGTCAAGCCGATGCCGATCGGCCGGCTCTCCGAGGAGGAGGTGCTGGAGATCCTCACGCAGACCCGCCCCCACCTGGAGCGGCACCACAGCGTGGTGATCACGGACGAGGCGCTCCGGGCGGCGGTCGAGCAGGCGTGGGAAGGCCTGCCCGGCCAGGCCCTGCCGGGATCGGCGATCGACCTGCTCGACCAGGCGAGCGCGGTGGCCGGTTCGCGCAGGGCTGCCGCTCCGCAGGCCGATCCCGTCGCCGCCGAGTACGAGGAGCAGATCGCCCGGAGCCGGCGCCATGCGGACTCCGCCCGGGCGGCACAGGACAGCCGGCTGGAACGCCACTACGACGAACAGGTCGAGCGCTGGTCCGCCGCTCTGGCCCTGCACCGCCAGACCGCCACCGAGCAGCCACCGGGCCGCCGCGTCACCACCGCCGAGGTGGCCGAGGCGCTCGCCTTCTACACCGGCCTCCCGGACGCCCCGGCTCCCCGCCCGCCACGCCTCGCCCGTCCCGTCCCGCACGACCCCTCCGTCTGGGCGATGAGCTGACGCCTCTCCCCCCGCACGAAAAGTCGGACCGGCCGACTTCCCGTGCAGCTACAGTCCCCCGATGGACACTCCCCCGCGCCACTGCCGCGCCCACGGGCCCGGCCTCGACCCGGCCGCCCTCGTCGGCCGGCGGCTGACCGCCCTGGTCGCGGCCTGGCACCTGTACGAGGGACGGCGCGACCCCGTGCCGGCCGACCTGTGGCTCGTCGACGACTCCGGCGGCTCGACCCGTGTGTCGAGCGGCACGGACTGGTGCCTCGTCGTGGAGTCGTCCACGCCCTACGAGGGCTACGACATGGGCGAGTGGGGCCTGATCGAGGTCGGACCTGCCGACGACCTGCCGCCGTTCGCCCGCCACCTCGGCGAGCCCGTCCGCGGTGCGCGCGAGGAGTTCGAACCGCTGACCGGCCGGATGGCGCTCGAACTGGACTTCCCCTCGGACACCGTCCGCTGCGAGAGCTACGCCGGCGACCTCCTCATCCGGGCCCTCGGTCGTCCGGGGCAGGGGGTCGCGCTGCGGGACGGTGTCCCGGGGAGCGGCTCCTAGGGCGGGCCGGGTACGACCGGTCCCGCGCCCCCGCGCTCGGCACGGCCCACCCCGCACCGCCGCCGTCCGGCCGATGTCACAACCGGGCGGGCTGTGTCGTCCCAGGTGTCGGAGAAGGAGACAGGACTCCGGCCCGGGAAGGTGATGATCATGAGGGTGTTCGTGGCAGGCGGCTCCGGAGTGCTGGGGCGGCGGCTGGTGCCGCAGCTGGTGGCGCGGGGGCACCGGGTGACGGCGACGACGACGAGCGCGGCCAAGCTGGGCCTGGTGCAGCGGCTCGGCGCCGACGGGGTCGTGATGAACGGGCTGGACGCGCAGGCGGTCGGCGAGGCGGTGGCCGCGGCCAGGCCGGACGCGATCGTTCACCAAATGACCGCGATCTCCGTGGCGCACGCCGGCAAGCCCGACATCAAGCACCCGGACCGCTGGTTCGCCCTGACCAACCGGCTGCGCAGGGAGGGCACGGACCACCTGCTCGCCGCGGCCGCGGCGGCCGGCGTGCCGCACGTCGTCTCGCAGGGCTACGCCAGCTGGAACGGCATCCGCGAGGGCGGCTGGGTGAAGACGGAGGAGGACCCGCTGGACCTCCTCGCCGGGACGGCCGCGCAGGCCGGGCTGGAAACGCTGCGCTACGCCGAGGAGGCCGTCCTCGCGAACGGCGGCGCCGTCCTGCGCTACGGCGCGTTCTACGGGCCGGGCGCCACCGACGACCAGGTCGAGCTGATCCGCAAGCGGCAGTACCCGCTCGTGGGGCGCGGCACCGGCTACAGCTCGTGGGTGCACCTCGACGACGCGGCGGGCGCCACCGTCCTGGCCGTGGAGCAGCAGGTGCACGGGGTGTACAACATCGTCGACGACGAGCCGGCCCCGGCGAGCGAGTGGCTGCCGCACCTCGCCGCGTGCGCGGGGGCGAAGCCGCCGCTGCGGGTGCCGGTCTGGCTGGCCCGGCTGCTGGCCGGCGACCAGGCGGTGGTGATGATGACGGAGGGGCGCGGCTTCTCCAACGCCAAGGCCAAGCGGGAGCTCGGCTGGGAACTGCGCCACCCGTCGTGGCGGCAGGGCTTCCGGGAGGCCCTGGTATGACCGTCACCGGGACCGAGACGTTCGAGGGGCTCCGGCCGCTGCTGTTCTCGATCGCGTACCGGATCCTCGGCAGCGTGGGCGAGGCCGAGGACGCCGTCCAGGAGACCTGGCTGCGCTACGAGCTCTCCGAGACGGTGCCCGCCTCGCCGAAGGCGTTCCTGTCGGCGGTGGTCACCCGGATCTCGATCGACGTGCTGCGCTCGGCCCGCGTCCGGCGGGAGGAGTACGTCGGGCCGTGGTTCCCCGAGCCGCTGCTGGCCGACCCGTACGAGGACCCGGAGCGCTCGGCGGAGCTGGCCGATTCGCTGTCGGTGGCGGCGTTGCTGCTGCTGGAGCGGCTGTCCCCGCTGGAGCGGGCGGTGTTCGTGCTGCGGGAGGTGTTCGGGTTCGGGTTCCCGGAGGTCGCGTCGGCGGTGGGGCGCTCGGAGGCGGCGTGCCGGCAGCTCGCCGTGCGGGCGCGCCGGCACATGGACGACGGCCGGCCCCGGTTCGAGGCGGACCGGAAGGAACGGGAGGAGCTCGCGGAGCGGTTCTTCGCGGCGTTCCGGGAGGGGGACGTCCACGGGCTGCAGGAGCTCCTCGCGGCCGACGTCCAGATGGTCGGCGACGGCGGCGGCAAGGCCCCGCAGTGGGGCAAGGGCGTCAGCGGCGCCGGGAACGTGGCCCGGCTGCTCACCGCGCTCGTCGGGCCGTTCACCCGGATCGGCGGCGTCGTGGAGCCGCACGAGGTGAACGGACAGCCGGGCGCGATCTTCCGCGACCGGGACGGCAAGGTGATCAACACCTGGGCGTTCGAGATCCTCGACGGGCGGATCCGGACGATCCGCACGGTGCTCAACCCCGACAAGCTCGGCCACGTCGGCCCGGTGGCGGACGCCTGGGCGGTCGTCCGCGCGGCCAGCCTGGCCCGCCGATCGGGGAACTGACCGCGGAACGCGTCCTGCCCCGGTCCGCGGGACCGGGGCAGGACGTACGACGGAGCAGCCGTCAGCTCTTCGGGCTCGCCGAGGGCAGCGCGCCGGACAGCAGCGGCCACTCGCGGTGGAACGCCGGCAGCGGCAGCTTGCCCTCGATGATCGGGGTGCCGAAGACCTTCAGGTGCGCGGTGAGCGCGCCGTTCAGGTCGACGCCGCCCAGCAGCGCCCAACTGCCCTGCAGCTGCGGCGAACCGCCCGGCACGTCGACCGCCAGCGAGCCGTCCGCCTGGGCCTTCAGGTACGGGGCGACGGTGGCCTCGACGCCGACCGTGTCGTAGAGGCCGACGCTGACCTCGGCGGCGAGGGCCGCGCGGGCGGCGGCCTTGCCGGAGAGGCGCACGTGCACCGGGGAGACCTTGGTGTCGGCCGCGTCGGTGGACGAGGTCCAGCCGCGGCCGCCGGTGTAGTCGGCGTGGACGGCCCAGGTGCCGGTGACCTCCTGCTCGGCCTCGACGTGGATCTTGCCGTCGGCGCCGATCTCCAGGTAGCAGGTCAGGCCGAGGTTGACCACGATCGGCAGGCCGGCCACCGTGATGACCGGGCTGGCCTGGAGCTTGGCGAAGGGCAGCCGGATCGGCGCGGAGCCGGTGCTGCGCGCGAGGTCGCCGCTGACCTTCCACTGGGCGTGCGCGCCCAGGTCGAAGCCGATCGACGCGGTGCGCGGGCTGCCGACGCCGGCGCCGTGGTAGGCGAAGTGCAGGGCGGGGTGCAGCTGGAGCGAGGCGGAGGCGTCGGCGCTCAGGCCCTCGGGGAGCGGGATCGGCGCCTTGACGTCGACCTCCAGGGTGCCGGAGGCGTCGGCCTTCGTGGTGCCGTTGTCCCGGGAGACGGTCGCCTTGAGGTCCTTGACCAGCGGCGTGACCTTGATCCCCTGCGGGTCGACCGGGACCTGGCCGTCCGCCTCGCTGTTGCCGAGGAGTTCGGAGAGGGTCGCCGGACGGGTCGCCACGGTGACGGCGCCGCCGCCCGCGGACTTGACGCCCGTCACCGCGACCAGCGCGCCCTGCGGCGCGGCCGCGGTGGGCGGGCTGGCGAGGAGCTGGCCGGGCTTGACGGCCTCGGCGGGGG